>SKMI01000117.1 GCA_007121115.1 Paracoccaceae bacterium
ATCAGCTACATCGCGCTGATCTACATCGTCCATCTGGAAGCGCTGAAGAACAACATGAAGGCGCTGGGCGAATCCAAGTCGCTGTTGCAGATGTTCCTTAAGGTCGCCATCGGCTTCGTGGTGGCGGGCGCAGTGTTCTATGCCGCCGTGGCCGGGGTCAACGCGCTGCGCGAAATTGCTCCCGGGATTTCGGGTACGGTGATCGTGCTGGTGCTTCTGGCGATGTATCTGGCCTGCCTCTGGGTCGCCTCCGCGCGCCCGAATCTGGAGTTGGACGATCCGCGGGCCAAGGACATTCGCCTGCCGGTGATGAAAGAGGTCTTCCCCACCGGCATCCACTTCCTGCTGCCGATCCTCGTGCTGGTCTGGTTCCTGATGATCGAGCGGCAGTCGCCCGCGAAATCGGCATATTTCGCGGTGATGACCATGCTGTTCATCATCGTCACCCAGCGCCCGATCAAGGAGTTGATGCGCGGCGGTGCGAACTGGCTGGGCGAGTTTCGCGCGGGCTTCGGCGACCTGCTGGAGGGCATGATCGCCGGGGCGCGCAACATGATCGGCATCGCCGTGGCCACGGGCGCGGCCGGGATCATCGTGGCCACCGTCACCCGCACGCCCATCGGCACCGAACTGGCCGGGCTGGTGGAACTGCTCTCGGGCGGCAACCTGTTCTTCATGCTGCTGCTGGTGGGGCTGTTCTCGCTGATCCTGGGCCTCGGGCTGCCGACCACGGCGAATTACATCGTCGTCTCCTCGCTCATGGCGACTGTGGTGGTGACCCTGGGCGCGCAGGAGGGGCTGCTGGTCCCGCTGATCGCCGCGCACCTGTTCGTGTTCTACTTCGGGATCATGGCGGATGTGACACCACCGGTGGGGCTGGCGAGTTTCGCCGCCGCCGCCGTGTCCGGGGGCGATCCCATCCGAACCGGGTTTCAGGCGTTCTTCTACAGCCTGCGCACGGTCGCCCTGCCCTTCCTGTTCATCTACAACCCGGCGCTCATCCTTTACGGGATCGACCTTGGCACGACCGAAGGCATAATACAGGCCGCGTTCATATTCGTGGTGGCAACCTTCGCCATGCTGCTGTTTGCCGCCGCCACGCAGGGCTATTTCCTGGCCCGGTCGCGCTGGTGGGAATCGGCGGCGCTGCTGCTGGTGGCCTTCACGCTGTTTGTGCCCAACTTCTGGCTCAACCGTGTGCAGCCCGAGTTCGAGCGCCTGCCCGCCACCCAGTTCGAGGAAGTGCTGCAGACCGCCGAGGTCGGCGACAGCATCCGGATCGAGGTGCTGGGCCCGGATTTCGTCACCGGCGATACGCGTTCGCTGACCATGGTGATCGACGTGCCGGACACCGCCCCCGAGGCGCGGCTGGATGAAACCGGCCTGTGGCTGATGCCCGAGGGCGATCAGGTGGTGATGGACGAGCCGACGTTCACCTCGCCCTATCAGGACGATCTGTCGGACTTCGATTTCTACGGCGCCGAGCCCGTGGTCCTGGCCAATGTCCAGCGTCCCGCCGACCGGATGCCAGAGCAGGTCTTCTTCATCCCCGCGCTGCTGCTGCTGGGGCTGGTGATCCTGCTCCAGCGCCGCCGGCAGACCCAACCCGCCTTCTGAGGAGCCGACCCGATGGCCCGCACCATCCTTCTGCCCATCGACCTGTCCGACCCGCACAGCTGGGAGAAGTCCCTGCCCGAGGCGCTGAAGCTGCTGGCCCCGGATGGCGCGCTGCATGTGGTCAGCGTGCTGCCCGATTTCGGGCTGGCGCAGGTCGGCACCTTTTTCGGCCGCGACTTCGAGAAGAAGGCGCTCCATGATTTCGGCGAACGGCTGGCCGAGTGGGTGAACACCAATGTCCCCGACGGGATCGAGGCGCACCCGCATGTGCTGCACGGCACCATCTATGACGAAATCCTGCGCGCCGCCGACAAGCTGGGGGTGGAGGTGATCGTCATGGGCTCGCACCGCCCGGCGCTACAGGATTACCTGCTGGGTCCGAACGCGGCGCGGGTGGTCCGCCACGCGCGGTGTTCGGTCTATGTGGTGCGGGGCTAGGCCATGGCGGGGCATGTTTTCGGGCGGTCCACCAAGGGCCGGTTGCCACGGGCGGTGGCCGGGGACGGCTGCTACATCATCGACGCGGACGGCAAACGTTATCTGGACGGCTCGGGCGGGGCGGCGGTGTCGTGCCTCGGCCATTCCGATGCCGATGTGCGCGCCGCCGTGCGCGACCAGCTTGACCGGCTGGCCTTTGCCCACACCGGCTTCTTCACCACCGACGCGGCCGAGGCGCTGGCCGATGCGCTGGTGGCCGGGGCGCCCGAGGCGATCGACCGGGTCTACCTCGTCTCGGGCGGGTCCGAGGCAGTGGAGGCGGCGCTGAAACTCGCGCGCCAGTATTTCATGGAGATCGGCCAGCCGCAGCGCCACCGGGTCATCGCCCGGCGGCAGAGTTATCACGGGAACACGCTGGGCGCGCTGGCCGCCGGGGGCAATGCCTGGCGGCGCGCGCAATTCGCGCCGCTGCTGGTGGAGACCAGCCACATTTCGCCCTGCTACGCATACCGCGACCGGGCCGAGGGCGAGAGCCTCGAGGCTTACGGGTTGCGCGTGGCCGACGAGCTGGAGGCCGAATTGCAGCGGCTGGGGCCGGAAACGGTCATGGCCTTCGTGGCCGAGCCGGTGGTCGGCGCCACCATGGGCGCGGTCCCGGCGGTGCCGGGATACCTGCAGCGCATCCGCGAGATCTGCGACCGGCACGGCATCCTGCTGATCCTGGACGAAGTCCTGTGCGGCATGGGCCGCACCGGGCATCTGTTCGCGTGCCTGGAGGACGGCGTCGCCCCCGACATGATCACCATCGCCAAGGGGTTGGGCGCGGGGTATCAGCCCATCGGCGCGCTGCTGACCAGCGCGGTGATCTATGATGCCATCGACGCGGGCTCGGGGTTCTTTCAGCACGGCCACACCTACATGGGCCACGCCATGGCCGCCGCCGGGGCGGGCGCGGTGCTGCGCGCCATCGACGAACGCGGGTTGCTGGACCGCGTGCAGGCCATGGGCAAGCGGCTGGATGCGGCGCTGCACGACCGTTTCGGCCAGCACCCCAATGTCGGCGACATTCGCGGGCGCGGGCTGTTCCGGGGGCTGGAACTGGTGGCGGACCGCGAAACCAAGGCCCCCTTCGACCCCGCCCGCAAGCTGCACGCGAAGGTCAAGGCCGCGGCGATGCAGGCGGGGCTGATCTGCTATCCCATGGGCGGGACCATCGACGGGCAGCGCGGCGACCATATCCTGCTCGCCCCCCCGTTCATCATCACCGAGGATCAGATCGGCGAGTTGACCGACAAGCTGGGCATGGCGGTCGATCAGGCGCTGGCGGCCTGATCCACACGGTTCCCGCTTGACCCCAGGGGCAGCTTCGCATACCTGAACGCATCGGCATGGCCCCGGATTCGTCCGGGGCCACGATTTTTGCACGCACAAGCTTGCACGCCAAGGCGTTGTCACGCTCAGGCGCAGGATCGCACTGCCGGAGAAACGGAAACCGGACCTTCGCGGGTCCAGAGCTGACGGAAGACAGAAAGCATGGCACTCAAGTCGTACAAGCCGACGACGCCGGGCCAGCGTGGGCTGGTGCTGATCGACCGTTCGGAGCTTTGGAAAGGGCGCCCGGTCAAATCCCTCACCGAAGGGTTGACCAAGAAAGGCGGCCGGAACAACACCGGACGGATCACTGCACGCCGCATTGGCGGTGGCGCGAAGCGTCTCTATCGAATCGTGGATTTCAAGCGTCGCAAGCTTGACATGCCCGCCACCGTGGAGCGGATCGAATACGATCCCAACCGCACCGCCTTCATCGCCCTGATCCAGTATGCGGACGGCGAGCAGGCGTATATCCTGGCCCCCCAGCGCCTGGCCGTGGGTGACAAGGTGATCGCCGGGGCCAAGGTGGACGTGAAGCCGGGCAACGCGATGCCGTTTTCGGGCATGCCCATCGGCACCATCGTGCATAACGTGGAGCTCAAGCCGGGCAAGGGCGGGCAGATCGCACGCTCGGCCGGGACCTATGCGCAGTTCGTGGGCCGTGATGGCGGCTACGCGCAGATCCGCCTGTCCTCGGGCGAATTGCGGCTGGTCCGGCAAGACTGCATGGCCACCATCGGCGCCGTGTCCAACCCCGACAACAGCAACCAGAACTTCGGCAAGGCCGGGCGCACCCGCTTGAAGGGCAAGCGCCCGTCGGTCCGCGGTGTGGCGATGAACCCGATCGATCACCCCCACGGCGGCGGCGAGGGCCGCACCTCGGGCGGTCGCACGCCGGTCACGCCCTGGGGCAAGGACACCAAGGGCCGCAAGACGCGGTCGAACAAGGCGACGGACAAGCTGATCCTCCGTTCGCGCCACGCACGCAAGAAGGGCCGCTAACACATGGCACGTTCAGTCTGGAAAGGCCCCTTCGTCGATGCCTACGTCCTGAAGAAGGCGGAAAAGGCGCGCGACTCGGGGCGCAACGAAGTCATCAAGATCTGGTCGCGCCGGTCGACCATCCTGCCGCAGTTCGTCGGCCTCACCTTCGGCGTCTACAACGGCAAGAAGCATATCCCCGTCAACGTGTCCGAGGACATGATCGGCCAGAAGTTCGGGGAATATTCGCCGACGCGGACCTATTACGGCCACGCCGCCGACAAGAAAGCGAAGAGGAAATAAGCCATGGGTAAGGACAACAATCCGCGCCGCGTGGCCGAGAACGAAGCGATGGCCAAGACGCGCATGCTGCGCACCAGCCCGCAGAAGCTCAACCTCGTGGCCGCCATGATCCGCGGGAAGCCCGTCAGCAAGGCGCTCACCGACCTGACGTTTTCCAAGAAGCGGATCTCGGACGATGTGCGCAAGTGCCTGCAATCGGCGATTGCGAACGCCGAGAACAATCACGGTCTGGACGTCGACGAGCTGATCGTCGCCGAGGCCTGGGTCGGCAAGAATATCGTCATGAAGCGGGGTCGCCCGCGCGCCCGTGGCCGGTTCGGCCGCATCCTGAAGCCGTTTTCGGAGCTGACCATCAAGGTTCGCCAGGTCGAGGAGCAAGCATAATGGGTCAGAAGGTCAA
Source organism: Paracoccaceae bacterium (assembly GCA_007121115.1). Classification (GTDB taxonomy): domain Bacteria; phylum Pseudomonadota; class Alphaproteobacteria; order Rhodobacterales; family Rhodobacteraceae; genus Rhabdonatronobacter. Next base: position 5,111 of record SKMI01000117.1, read on the forward strand.
TCCGATCGGCATGCGCCTGCAGGTCAACCGCACCTGGGACAGCCGCTGGTTCGCCGATGACAAGGATTACGGGAACCTCCTGCTGGAGGACCTGAAGATCCGCGAGTTCATCCACGATGAGTGCAAGCAGGCCGGCGTCAGCCGCGTCATCATCGAACGCCCGCACAAGAAGTGCCGCGTGACCATCCATACGGCGCGTCCGGGGGTGATCATCGGCAAGAAGGGCGCCGATATCGAGACGCTGCGCAAGAAACTGGCCAACCTCACCGACAGCGACCTGCACCTGAACATCGTCGAAGTGCGCAAGCCGGAACTGGACGCGCAGCTGGTGGCGGAATCCATCGCCCAGCAGCTTGAGCGCCGCGTCAGCTTCCGCCGTGCCATGAAGCGGTCGGTGCAGAACGCCATGCGTCTGGGCGCACTGGGCATCCGGGTCAACCTCTCGGGGCGTTTGGGCGGGGCCGAGATCGCGCGCACCGAATGGTATCGCGAAGGCCGGGTGCCGCTGCACACGCTGCGCGCCGACATCGACCACGCGCATGCCGAGGCCAAGACAGCCTACGGGATCATCGGGATCAAGGTCTGGATCTTCAAGGGCGAGATCATGGAGCACGACCCGCAGGCGCGCGACCGTCGGCATCAGGAACTGCAGGACTCGGGCGGCGCTGCGCGTCCGCGCCGCTGATCCCTGTGAAGGAGTAGGACAATGCTGCAACCGAAACGGACGAAGTTCCGCAAGGCGCACAAGGGCCGCATCCGGGGCGAGGCGAAGGGCGGGTATGACCTGAACTTCGGCAGCTTCGGGCTGAAGGCCACCGAACCCGAGCGGATCACCGCGCGGCAGATCGAAGCCGCCCGCCGGGCCATGACGCGCCACATGAAGCGTCAGGGCCGGGTGTGGATCCGCATCTTCCCCGATGTGCCCGTGTCGTCCAAACCGACCGAGGTGCGGATGGGTAAAGGCAAGGGCTCGGTCGATTTCTGGGCCGCCCGCGTGAAACCCGGCCGCGTGATGTTCGAGATCGACGGCGTGAATGACGCCACCGCGCGCGAGGCCCTGCGCCTGGCCGCGATGAAGCTGCCGATCAAGACCCGCATCGTGGTCCGCGAGGATTGGTAAGACATCCGGCGCGGCGGGCCATGCGGCCTGCCGCGCCGTTCCATGTATCGCCTTGCGCTGCCGGGCGATGCCGCTTATATCAACCGCTCATCCATCTCCGCCGGGAATCAGGGTGACCCTGTCCAAGGGGCTCTCCGGCGATTGTTGACTGAAGGAACAGGCCATGAAAGCCGAAGACCTGCGTGACAAGACGCCCGACGAGCTGCGCGACCAGCTTGTGGCGCTGAAGAAGGAAGCGTTCAACCTGCGCTTCCAGAAGGCGACCAACCAGCTTGAAAACACCGCCCGGATGCGTGCCGTGCGCCGCGACGTGGCGCGCGTGAACACCATTCTGACCGAAAAAGCCCGCGCTGCGGCGTCGAACTGAGGAGCCTTCCCATGCCCAAACGCATCCTGCAAGGCACCGTGACCAGCGACAAGAACGAACAGACCGTAACTGTCCTGGTGGAACGCCGCTTCACACACCCCGTGATGAAGAAAACCGTGCGCACGACCAAGAAATACCGTGCGCATGATCCGGAAAACCGTTTCAAGGTCGGCGACAAGGTTCGCATCTCCGAGTGCGCGCCGGTCTCGAAATCCAAACGCTGGGAGGTGGTGACCGAAGCCTCGGCTTGATCACACCTTCCGGTTTGAACGAAACCCTGGGACCGCAACAAGGCAACGGTTCCCAAAGGTCGGGAGAAACCAATGATCCAGATGCAATCGAATCTGGATGTCGCTGACAACTCCGGCGCACGCCGGGTGCAGTGCATCAAGGTCCTCGGTGGGTCGAAACGGCGCTACGCGTCCGTGGGCGACATCATCGTGGTCTCCGTCAAGGAAGCGATTCCGCGCGGACGGGTGAAGAAGGGCGACGTGCGCAAGGCCGTCGTCGTGCGCACCGCCAAGGAAGTGCGCCGCGAAGATGGCACCGCCATCCGCTTCGACCGCAACGCCGCCGTCATCCTCAACAACAATAACGAACCGGTCGGCACCCGTATCTTCGGGCCGGTGGTGCGTGAGCTGCGCGCGAAGAACTTCATGAAGATCATCTCGCTGGCGCCGGAGGTGCTGTGATGGCTGCTAAGCTGAAAAAGGGTGACAAGGTCATCGTGCTGACCGGCAAGGACAAGGGCAAGCAGGGCGAAATCAGCCGCGTCATGCCCAAGGACAACAAGGCGGTCGTGGACGGCATCAACATCGCCGTGCGCCACACCAAGCAGAGCCAGACCAGCCAGGGCGGGCGCATCCCGCAAGCCATGCCCATCGACCTGTCGAACCTGGCGCTGGTCGATGGCAACGGCAAGGCCACGCGCGTGGGCTTCCGCATCGAGGACGGCAAGAAGGTCCGCTACGCCAAGACCACCGGGGAGGCGATCTGATGCTTGACACCGCAACCTATACCCCGCGCCTGAGGGGCCTCTACCGCGACAGCATCCGCGCTGCCATGAAAGAGGAATTCGGCTATTCCAACGACATGATGATCCCGAAGCTCGACAAGATCGTGCTGAACATGGGCATCGGCGAAGCCGTCAAGGACAGCAAGAAGATCAAGTCGGCGCAGGCCGACATGACCGCGATTGCCGGTCAGAAGGCGGTCATCACCAAGGCCAAGAACTCCATCGCCGGGTTCCGCGTGCGCGAGGAGATGCCGCTGGGCGTCAAGGTCACGCTGCGCGGCGACCGGATGTATGACTTCCTGGACCGTCTGATCACCATCGCGCTGCCCCGCGTGCGCGACTTCCGCGGGGTTAAGCCGACCTCGTTCGATGGCCGCGGCAATTACGCCATGGGCATCAAGGAACACATCGTGTTCCCCGAGATCAACTACGACAATATCGACGAGATCTGGGGGATGGACGTCATCATCTGCACCACCGCGAAAACCGACGCGGAAGCCAAGGCGCTGTTGAAGCATTTCAACATGCCCTTCACCGGCTGAAGCGGAAGGAGGAAGAACATGGCCAAGAAAGCAATGGTCGAACGCGAGAAGAAGCGTCAGCGGCTGGTCAGGAAATACGCCGCCAAGCGCGCCGAACTGAAGGCGATTGCCGCCGACGACTCGCGCCCCATGGAAGAACGGTTCAAGGCAAACCTGAAGCTGGCGCAACTGCCGCGCAACAGTTCGGCCACCCGGCTGCACAACCGCTGCCAGCTGACCGGGCGTCCGAAAGCCTATTACCGGAAACTGAAACTGTCGCGGATCGCGCTGCGGGACCTGGCCTCGAAGGGCCAGATCCCCGGCATGGTCAAGTCGAGCTGGTAAGGAGATCGCACCATGTCGATGAACGATCCTCTCGGCGATATGCTGACCCGCATCCGCAACGCGCAACTGCGCGGCAAGTCCACCGTGCGTTCGCCCGCCTCCAAGCTGCGGGCCTGGGTGCTCGATGTGCTGGCGGACGAAGGCTACATTCGCGGCTATGAGCGGGTGACCAGCGAAAACGGGCATCCGGAGCTGGAAATCTCTCTGAAATATGCCGAAGGCACCCCGGTGATCCGCGAGTTGTCGCGCGTCTCCAAACCCGGCCGTCGCGTGTATTCCGGAGTGAGCGACATGCCCGCCGTGCGCAACGGTCTGGGTGTCTCCATCGTGTCCACGCCCAAGGGCGTGATGTCCGACGCAGCCGCGCGCGCCGCCAATGTCGGCGGCGAAGTGCTCTGCCGCGTGTTCTGAGGAGGGGGCAATGTCTCGGATTGGAAAGAAACCGGTCGAACTGCCCTCGGGCGTGACCGCTGAAGTCAAGGGCCAGACCGTTTCGGTCAAGGGCCCCAAGGGTGTGCGCAGCTTCACCGCAAACGACGACGTGGACGTCAAGCTGGACGGCAACGTGATCAGCGTGACGCCGCGCGGCAACTCCAAGCGCGCGCGCCAGCAGTGGGGCATGACCCGCTCGATGGTGGCCAACCTGGCGCAGGGCGTCACCGGCGGGTTCAAGAAGGAGCTTGAACTGGTCGGTGTCGGGTACCGCGCCGCCATGCAGGGCAAGGACCTGAAACTGTCGCTGGGCTACAGCCATGACGTCATCTTCGCGGTGCCGGAAGGGGTGTCCGTTTCGGTACCGAAGCAGACCGAGGTGGTGGTCGAAGGCATGGACCAGCAGCAGGTCGGCGAAGTGGCCGCGAACATCCGCAAGTGGCGCGCGCCCGAGCCCTACAAGGGCAAGGGTATCCGCTACAAGGGCGAGTATATCTTCCGCAAGGAAGGCAAGAAGAAGTAAGGGCGCGACAGATGGCGAACACAAAGCAGAAGCTGTTCCAGAAACGCCGCCTGCGCGTTCGGAACAAATTGAGGAAGATGGCCAACGGGCGTCCGCGCCTGTCGGTGCATCGCTCGAACAAGAATATCAGCGTGCAGCTGATCGACGATGTGAAGGGCGTGACCCTCGCCGCAGCCTCGACGCAGGACAAGGATCTGGGCGTCGCGGGCTCCAACAACAAGGACGCCGCTGCCAAGGTCGGCGCCGCGATCGCCGAGCGCGCCAAGGCCGCCGGGATCGAGGAATGCTATTTCGACCGTGGCGGGTTCCTCTATCACGGGAAGGTCAAGGCATTGGCCGATGCCGCCCGTGATGGCGGCCTGAAGTTCTGAGGAGACGATAATGGCAAGAGAAGACAACCGCCGGGACCGCCGCGACCGCGACGAAAACCCGGAATTCGCCGATCGTCTGGTCGCGATCAACCGCGTGTCCAAGACCGTGAAGGGCGGCAAGCGTTTCGGCTTTGCAGCACTTGTGGTCGTGGGCGATCAGCGCGGCCGCGTGGGCTTCGGCAAGGGCAAGGCCAAGGAAGTGCCCGAGGCGATCCGCAAGGCCACCGAACAGGCCAAGCGCCAGATGATCCGCGTGCCCCTGCGCGAAGGCCGCACCCTGCACCATGACATCGAAGGCCGCCACGGCGCGGGCAAGGTGATCATGCGCACGGCGGTGCCCGGGACCGGGATCATCGCCGGTGGCCCCATGCGCGCCGTGTTCGAGATGCTGGGCATGCAGGATGTTGTGGCCAAGTCACAGGGCAGCCAGAACCCCTACAACATGATCCGGGCTACCATGGACGGGCTGCGGAAGTCCTCGAGCCCGCGTCAGGTCGCCCAACGTCGCGGCAAGAAGGTCGCCGACATCCTGCGCAAGCCCGAGGCCGAAACCGCGCCCGAAGCGGCAGAAGCGTGAGGGAGAGCACCATGGCCAAGACCATCGTCGTCAAGCAGGTGGGCTCGCCCATCCGCCGCCCCGCCATCCAGCGCCAGACGCTGGTCGGGCTGGGCCTGAACAAGATGCACCGCACCCGCGAACTGGAGGACACGCCCTCGGTCCGCGGCATGATCGCCAAGATCCCGCATCTGGTGGAAATCGTCGAAGAGCGCGACTGAAGGGTCGTGCATAGCGGATAGAACCCGGCCGAAGCGCGCTTCGGCCGGGTTTTTCATTTTGTGGCGTGACGGACCCACAACCGGGCGCGCTACATGGCGGGAAAAGCGCCCGCGAAGGGTGCCCTACCCACCCCGGCACCCTACGCGGGCGCGTTGGGTCGGGTGCGCCGCGCTCACCTACTGCCGCAGGATGCGGCCTTCGGGGTCGAAGGGGGGTGCGGCAAGCTGCACGGCGCGGTGCGGGCGGCCCAGGATCGCGACATCGAATTCGGCGCCCGCGCGGGCGTGTTCCGCGCGGATATAGGCGATGGCCAGCGACTTGCCGACGCTATAGCCATAGGCGCCGGAACTGACCTGCCCCACCGGCGTGCCGTCGGGCAGGAACACCGGTTCGGACCCCGTGGCATCGGCGTTCGAGGTGGCCGCGGCGTCGGCATCCACCTCCAGCATCACCATCAGGTCGCGCGGCGCGTTCCCCGCCACGGCCTCCCATGCCGCGCGGTTCAGGAAATCGCCCTTGTCGGGCTTGATCAGCCCCGCCAGCCCGCTTTCCTGCGGCCAGTATTCGGGGCTGTATTCGCGGCCCCAGCTGCCATAGCCCTTCTCGATCCGCAGCGACATCAGCGCGCGTGACCCCACCGGCCCCGCGCCGAACGCGCGCCCGGCCTCCAGCAGCGCGGTGTAGAGCGCCACCTGATCACCTTCGGCGCAATGCAACTCCCACCCCAGATCGCCGGTGAAGCTGACGCGGATGGCGATGCAGTCGATCCCCGCCACGGTGATCCGGGCCGAGCGCATGAAGGCGAAATCCTCGGTCGCCAATGATGCATTGGTCAGCCGCGAGATCAGCGCGCGCGATTGCGGCCCGGCAACGTTGAAGCCGCAAAGCGCCTCGGTCTGCGATTCAAACGTCGTCCCCACGGGCAGCGGCACGGCGTTGAAGAAGCGTGTGTGATACCGCTCGGCCATGCCCGAGCCGACCATCAGGAATTCATCCTCGGTCAGCCGCGTGACGGTGAAATCGCCCGCCACGCCGCCGCGCACACCGATCAGCGGCGACAGGCAGGACCGCCCCACCTTGCGCGGCATCCGGTTGGCCAAGAGCGCGTTCAGCCA
>SKMI01000313.1 GCA_007121115.1 Paracoccaceae bacterium
CCGCCGCATGGGCGAAAACATCTGGGGCCGCCCGAAAAGCCCCGTCAACCGCCGCGAATACGGCCCCGGCCAGCACGGCCAGCGCCGCAAGCAGAAGCTGTCGGACTTCGGCACCCAGCTGAAGGCCAAGCAGAAGCTCAAGGGCTACTACGGCGATCTGACCGAAAAGCAGTTCCGCCGCATCTATGCCGAAGCCGCGCGCGTGCGCGGTGACACCGGCGAACGGCTGGTGGGCCTGCTGGAACGCCGCCTGGATGCCGTGGTCTATCGCGCGAAATTCGTTCCCACCGTCTTTGCGGCGCGCCAATTCGTGAACCATGGCCATGTCACCGTGAACGGCCAGCGCGTGAACATCCCCAGCTACCGCCTGAAGGAAGGCGACGTGGTCGCCGTGCGCGAGAAGTCGAAGCAACTGGCCAGCGTGCTCGAAGCTGTCGCCCTGCCCGAACGCGACGTGCCCGATTACATCGAGGCCGATCATTCCAAGATGACCGCCACCTTCGTGCGCACCCCAGGCCTGGGCGATGTGCCTTACCCGGTGCAGATGGAGCCCAACCTGGTGGTGGAATTCTACGCCAAGAACTGATCCGCCCGATCAGTCCGGCAACGCCCGACCCCGGCCCGAAAGGCCGGGGTCGTCGCGTTTTGGGGGCCAGGCCCGCGCCGCACGGGGCCCATGGCCCCGCCGGTTCTCAACCGGAAGGGATGCAGAACGGCAACGCCCCGCACAGAAGGTGACAGCGGTGTTGCGGTCCGGACACTTCGTCGCTGGTGCCCGGGCCTGCACGACGCTAGAACCCCGACAGACGGAGGTTCGCAGCGGCCATGCACGACAGAATTCGCCCCCAGCCCGGTATCCTGGACATCACCCTCTATCAGGGCGGCAAGGCCGCGATCGACGGGCGCCCCGATGCGGTGAAACTCTCGTCGAACGAGAACCCTTTCGGTCCCGGCGAACGCGCGATCGAGGCCTATCGCCGCGCCGGACATGCGCTGCATCGCTATCCCTCTACCGATCACGCCGCCCTGCGTGCGGCCATCGCCTCCACCTACGGGCTGGATCCGGCGCGGATCATCTGCGGCGTCGGCTCGGACGAGATCATCACCTTCCTGTGCCAGGCCTATGCCGGGCGCGGGGACGAGGTGCTCTACAGCCAGCACGGTTTTCTGATGTATCGCATCTCGGCGCTGGCGGTGGGCGCCACGGCCGTGACCGCGCCGGAACGCGACCGCTCCACCGACGTGGATGCGATGATCGCCGCCATGACCGCGCGCACGCGGCTGGTCTTCGTCGCCAACCCCAACAATCCCACCGGCACCATGCTCTCGCGTGCCGAGGTCACGCGGCTCGCCGATGCGCTGCCGCCCGCTGCGCTGCTGGTGCTCGATGGCGCCTATGCCGAATACGTCGAGGGCTACGACGGCGGTGCGTCGCTGGTCGATGCGCGCGACAACGTGCTGATGACGCGCACGTTTTCCAAGATCCACGGGCTGGGCGGGCTGCGGATCGGCTGGGGCTACGGCCCGGGTCATGTGATCGACGTGCTCAACCGCATTCGTGGCCCCTTCAACCTGTCGACCACCCAGCTTGAAGTCGCCGAGGCCGCGCTGGGGGATACCGAACACCTGGACCGCAGCGCCCGCGAAAATGCCCGCCTGCGCGCCTGGCTGCAGCGCGCGCTCACCGATCTGGGCGTGAAATGCGACCGCAGCCACGCCAACTTCGTCCTTGCCCGGTTCGAGACCGAGGCCGAGGCCGAAGCCTGCAACGCGCATCTTCTGTCCGAAGGGCTGATCGTGCGGCAGGTGGGCAGCTACGGCTTGCCCGAAGCCTTGCGCATCACCGTGGGCGATGAACCCGCCTGCCGCCGCGTGGTCCATGCCATCGCCCAGTTCCGGGGGGAGCGCTGATGCCGCCCTTACGGCGCGTGGCGCTGATCGGGCTGGGTCTGATCGCGGGATCCATGGCGCTCGCAATGCGCCGCGACGGGCTGGCTAGCGAAATCACCGGCCACGCCCGCAGTCCTGATACGCGTGCCGTGGCGTTGGAGGTCGAGCTGGTGGACAGCGTCCACGAAACGGCGGCCGAAGCGGTTGCAGGCGCCGATCTGGTGGTGCTGGCGGTCCCAGTGGGCGCGATGGCCGCCATCGCGCAGGAAATCGGCCCGCATCTGGCGCCGGGCTGCATCGTCACCGATGTCGGCTCGGTCAAGCAGGCGGTGATCGACGCCGTGGCCCCGCATTTGCCTGCGGGCGTCCATTTCATCCCCGGCCACCCGCTGGCGGGCACCGAACATTCCGGTCCCCGCGCGGGCTTCGCCACGCTGTTCCGCAATCGCTGGTGCATCCTCACCCCGCCCGAAGTGGCCGATCCGCAGGCCGTGGCCCGCCTGCGCGCGCTGTGGGAGTCGATGGGCGCCAATGTCGATCTGATGGATGCGCCGCATCATGACCTGGTGCTGGCGGTGACCAGCCACGCGCCGCACCTGATCGCCTATACCATGGTCGGCGTGGCCGATGACCTGCGCCGCGTCACCGACAGCGAGGTGATCAAGTATTCCGCAGCCGGTTTCCGCGACTTCACGCGAATCGCCGCCAGCGACCCGACCATGTGGCGCGATGTCTTCCTGGCCAACAAGGCGGCGACGCTGGAGATTCTCGGCCGATTCACCGAAGAACTGTTCGCCCTCCAGCGTGCGATCCGACGCGAGGACGGCGACCACCTGCACGCCTATTTCACCCGCACCCGCGCGATCCGGCGCGGAATCATCGAGGCGGGGCAGGATGTGGACACCCCGGACTTCGGGCGCAGCGGCGTGCGCGACGAGGGCGGGGCGGCCTGAGTCGCGTCGCATGGCGCTGATTCCCGCATGAGTCGCGCTCCGCGGGGTCCCCGGTGCTCGTTGCAGCGTGCAATCGCGGCCGAAGGGCAGATTGCAGGATAACATCGCGGTACATATAAAGGCGAATAATTTCCGTGATTTATAGATTTGTGGCGAGAATCCGGCGCGCGCTTTCGCCGAGAATCTGTCGCCTGGAGGTCATTTCTCTCTTGCGCGTTGATTGGTCATTGCCTAGATAGCGTTTCACCGGCGGCGTTGAGGCGCGGCTGGTGAGCGGGTCTGGGGCTTCTGCTTTGGGTTTCGCGACAATTCCGGAGG
>SKMI01000068.1 GCA_007121115.1 Paracoccaceae bacterium
ACTGCTGCCAAGCCCTGCTACGACCAGCAGGCGATCATGCGCCGCTATGACGTGGTGCGCGAGGTCTGCGACTACATGCTCGATCTGGGCTGGGGTCCGTACCAGAACGACCACGAGGACGCGAACGGCCAGTTCGAGATGAACTGGGACTTCGCCGATGCGCTGGTCACGGCCGACCGCCACAGCTTTTTCAAGTTCATGGTGAAATCGGTGGCCGAGGCGCATGGCTTCCGCGCCACATTCATGCCCAAACCGGTCGAGGGGCTGACCGGCAATGGCTGCCACGCGCATATCTCGGTCTGGGACAAGGATGGCAACAACGCCTTTGCCACCGACAATGGCACCGGCCCGACGGGCGAGTTGGGACTGTCCGAGCAGGGCGCGCATTTCCTGGGCGGGATCATGAAGCACGCCACCGCCATGGCGGCGATAACCAACCCCACCGTGAACAGCTACAAGCGCATCAACGCCCCGCGCACGCTATCGGGCGCGACCTGGGCGCCGAATACCGTCACCTGGTCCGGCAACAACCGCACCCATATGGTGCGCATCCCCGGCCCGGGGCGGTTCGAGTTGCGCTTGCCCGACGGCGCGGCCAACCCCTACCTGATGCAGGCCGTGGTCATTGCCGCGGGCATGAGCGGGCTGCGCTCCAAGGCCGATCCGGGCAAGCGCTACGACATCGACATGTATGCCGAGGGGCACAAGGTCGAGGATGCGCCCAAGCTGCCGCTCAACCTTCTGGATGCGCTGCGCGCCTACGAGGCCGACCCGGAGCTGACCGCGATGATGGGTGACGAGTTTTCCCGCGCCTTCCTGAAGCTCAAGCGTCAGGAGTGGGACTCGTTCGTGTCACACTTCAGCCGCTGGGAGCGCGAGCATACGCTGGATATCTGACGTTCAGAGCGCGCCGCCCTCGATCACGGCCTGCGCCAGACGGCGATAGGCGGCGCGGTTGGCGCCCTTGCGGTAGTCCGGGGTGCCGTTGGCCGCGCTCCGGCCCTCTTCGGCGACGCGGTCGTGGATGGCGCACATGATCTCGCGCAGCTTCTCTTCCACCCGCGCGGCGCTCCAGTGGGCGAAGCCGGCATTCTGGCGCATCTCCAGCCCGGACACCGCCACGCCGCCCGCGTTGGACGCCTTGCCGGGGGCCGAAATGATGCCCGCGCCCGCCAGCGCCGCCTTGGCCTCGGGGGTCAGGGGCATGTTCGCGCCTTCGGCCAGATAACGGCAGCCGCCGTCGATCAGGGCGCGGGCGTCGTCCGCGTCGATTTCGTTCTGGGTCGCGCAGGGCAGGGCGATCTCGGGTTCGAGGTCCCAGGGCTTGCGCCCGGCTTGGAACGAAAGCCCCAGCCGCTTGGGCGGGCTGAAGGCGGTATCGCCTGTCGCTTCCGCCAGCCAGTCCAGCGCCTCGTCGGAAAATCCGTCCGGCGCGTGCCAGACGCCTGCGCGCGCGGACAGCGAAATCACATGCCCGCCCATCGCGCGGGCCTTGCGCGCCGCGTGCAGTGCCACGTTGCCCCGGCCAGAAAGCGCGATGCGTTTGCCCTCGATGTCATCCCCCGATGCCGCCAGCATGGCGCCGAGAAAGAAGATCAGCCCGTAGCCCGTCGCCTCGGCCCGCAAGAGGCTGCCGCCGATGCACAAGGGCTTGCCTGTCAGCGCCCCGCCCCAGGCGTGCGCGTGGTTCATCCACGCTCGGCTAAGGAGCCCCAATTCACGCCCGCCCACGCCCATGTCGCCCGCGGGCACGTCGCGGTGCGGGCCGATGTGGGGCGCCAGTTCGGCCATAAAGGCCATGGCGAAGCGCTCGATCTCGCCCGGCGAGCGGCCCCGGGGGTCAAAATCCGCGCCGCCCTTGGCCCCGCCCAGCGGCAGGCCGGTGAGCGCGTTCTTGAACACCTGCTCGAAGGCCAGCGATTTCAGCACCGGCAGGGTGGTGTCCGGGTGCCAGCGCAGGCCGCCCTTGTAGGGGCCCAAGAGGTTCGATTGCTGCACGCGCCAGCCCCGGTTGATCTGCACCGCGCCCGCATCATCGCGCCAGGTGACGCGGAAGGCGATCACCCGGTCAGGCTCGGCCAGCCGTTCCAGCACGCGGGCGGCGGCGAAATCGGGATCGGCCTTTTCGACCGTCAGCACGTCCTGGGCGATGGATTCGACCGCGTCCAGCCAGGCGGCATCGTCGGCGGTGCGGGCGCGCAGATTGTCGATCAGCGTGCGGGTCAGGGCGGTGGCGCGGTCGGTCATGGGGGTCCCTTCGGTCAGTTCAGTGCGAGCGCCATCCAGACGGCCAGCGCCACCACCAGCGCGGTGGCGGCGAGGGTCAGCAGCAGGGCCAGCAGCGGACGGGTCATGACACCTCACGCGAGTTCAAAGATTTCGCTGTCGATATGCCGCGCGGGCACGCCAAGGTCGCGCAGCGCCTCGGTCACGGCGGCGGTCATGGGGGCAGGGCCGCAGAGCATGTGTGGCCAGTGGCGGCTCTCGGGCGGCAGGGTGCGCTCCAGCAACGCGCGGTCGATGCGCCCGGTGGCTCCCGTCCAGCCCTCGGGCGGGTCTTCGAGCACATGCACCAGCGTCAGGTGCAGATCGTCGCGCATTGCCTCGAGTTCTTCGCGAAAGGCGATGTCGCTTTCGCGCGCGTTGCCATAGATCAGAACCACCGGGCGCGGGTCGTCGCGCGCCTGCAGCGCGTGCAGGTTGGACAGGATCGGCGTGATCCCCACCCCGCCTGCGATCATCACGAACCCGCCCGCGCCCGGCGCGCGATCCACCGAAAACGCCCCATAGGGGCCGTGGACATAGGCGCGGGTGCCGCGGCGAGTCTGCACCAGCCGCGCGGTGTCATCGCCCAGCGGCTTGATGGAAAACGAAAGGTTCGGCCCCTTGTCCGGCGCGGTGGAGATGGTGAACGGGTGCTCCCGGATCGACCAGGGCGCGCGATCCACCGCCAGCCAGGCGAATTGCCCCGGCTTCCAGCGCTTCAGCGCCTGCCCCTCGGGGGCCAGTTCCAGCGTGTGCACGCCGCCGCCTTCGTCGCGGTTGGCGACCACGCGCCACGGGTTGCGCGCCTGCCAGAAGGGCACGGCCGCGCGGGTCCAGGCCAGCAGCAGCATCCACCCCGCCGTCCCCCCCAGCCACAGCGCGCGTTTCTC
>SKMI01000017.1 GCA_007121115.1 Paracoccaceae bacterium
ACCCGCTGACGCTGGACCCCGAGCACCTGCCGCGCCTGCCCAAGACCATTGACTTCACCGTGGACTACCTGCGCTCGGGCCTGCCGCGCGATGCCTATGCGCGGGCGCGGATCAACCGCTCCGGGCGGCGCTATGCTTCCGTCCACGTCGAGGCCTGGCAGGACAATCGCGCGCGGCTCTTCGCGCAGGCGACGGGGCATTTCCTGATGCCGCAGGCCGGGGCAGGGGGTTTGTCCGGGGGGGCTGCGTGAGCCAGACCGCCACCGTGCCGCTGACCCACCGGCGCGTCCTGAACATCGCCGTGCCCATCGTGCTGGCCAATATCACCGTGCCGATCCTGGGCCTGGTGGACACGGGCGTTGTGGGGCAGATGGGCGAGGCCGCGCCCATCGGCGCCGTGGGGCTGGGCGCGGTGGTGCTGACCACCGTCTACTGGATCTTCGGCTTTCTGCGCATGGGCACCACCGGGCTGGTGGCGCAGGCGCGCGGGGCGGGCGACGTGGCCGAGACCGGCGCGATCCTGACCCGGTCGATGATGATCGGCCTTGGCGCAGGGCTGGCGATGATCGCGCTTCAAGGGCCGCTGGTCTGGGCGGCCTTCAGCATCGCACCGGCCAGCGCCGAGGTCGAGAGCCTCGCCCGCGACTATCTGGCCATCCGCATCTGGGGCGCGCCGGCGACGATCTCGCTCTACGCGCTGACCGGCTGGCTGATCGCCACCGAACGCACGCGCGGGGTGCTGGTGCTGCAGTTCTGGATCAACGGGCTGAACATCGCGCTGGACCTGTGGTTCGTGCTGGGCTTGGGCTGGGGCGTGCAGGGGGTGGCGATTGCCACGCTGATCGCCGAATGGTCGGGGCTGGTGTTCGGGCTTTGGCTTTGCCGGGCGGCGTTCTCGGGTCGGCAGTGGCGCGACTGGCCAAGGGTCTTCGACCGCGCCCGCATCCGGCGGATGATGCAGGTCAATGGCGACATCATGCTGCGCTCGGTGGTGTTGCAGGCGTCCTTTACCGCGTTTCTGTTCATCGGTGCGGGGTTCGGCGATGTGGACCTGGCCGCCAATCAGGTGCTGCTGCAGTTCATGGCGGTGATCGCCTATGGGCTGGATGGTTTCGCCTTCGCCGCCGAGGCGCTGGTGGGGCAGGCGGTGGGTGCGCGGTCCATCGTTGCCATGCGCCGGGCGGGGATGATGACCAGTCTGTGGGGGCTTGGCACCTCGGTCGCGCTTTCGGCGGGGTTCTGGGCGCTGGGGCCATGGGCCATCGACGTGATGGCCAGGGACCCGGCGGTGCAGGAGGCGGCGCGGCTTTATCTGCCCTGGGTGGTGGCGGCGGCGGTGATCAGCCTTGCTGCCTACATGCTGGACGGCATCTACATCGGCGCCACCGGCACGCGGCAGATGCGCAACACGGTGCTGTTTTCGGCGCTGTGCTACGCGGGCGCGATCTGGGCGCTGGTGCCGGTCTTCGGCAATCACGGGCTCTGGATGGCGCTCTTGCTGTTCAACGCGCTGCGCGGGGTCACGCTGGGGGTGATGTATCCGGGGCTGGAGCGGCAGTGTTTCGGCGCGCAGGCGCGGCGGGCGGCCTGAGCCCCTTGCACCGGCGCGCCGCCCGCGTCATCTAGAGGCGGCACGGAAGGAGCGAGCATGAGCAAGAGCCTGAAACGGGTGCGCGCCGCGCTGGAGGCTGCCGGGATCCCCCCCGACATCCGCGAGCCGGGCGAGACGCGGACCGCCGAGCAGGCGGCGGCGGCGGCAGGCTGCGCGCTGGACCAGATCGTCAAGTCGATCATCTTTCAGGGCCACGAGAGCGGGCGCATCTGCCTGTTCCTGACCGCAGGCGGCAACCGGGTCTGCGCCGACAAGGCATCCGCATTGGCGGGCGAGGCGCTGGACCGCGCCGACGCGGGCGCGGTGCGCGCGGCCACGGGCTTCGCCATCGGCGGGGTGGCGCCCATCGGCCACCTGAGCCCCAGCCCGACCTGGGCCGACCCGCGCCTGCTGGAATTTCCGCAGGTCTGGGCCGCCGCAGGCACGCCGCGCCACATCTTCGCCATCGACCCCGCGCGGCTGGTCGATCTGGCCGGGGCGCAGGTCGCGGAGTTCACCGCATGAGCCTGCCCGACCCGCAACTCTACCCCGAATTCTATGGCGATGTGCCGATCAAGCGCGCACTTGCCTGGCTGCTGGACACGGTTGTCACGCTGGTCCTCACGCTGGTCGCGGTTGTGATGACCCTGTTCGTCGGCGCCTTCATCTTTCCGGTGCTGTTTGCCGCCGTCAGCGTGGGGTATCGCACCGTGATGCTGGCGCGCTACGGGGCGACGCTGGGCATGATGGTGACCGGGATCCGGCTGCGGTTTCTGGATGGTCGCCCGGTCGACCCGCCGACGGCGGCGCTCTACAGCCTTCTGCACGCAGGGATCATGTTCTTCGTGATCACGCAGATCGCCTCGATCGTCATGATCCTGGTCACGCCCTACCGGCAGGGGCTGCATGATCTGGCGCTGAGCACCACCATGCTCAACCGGCCCGCAACCGACTGAGTTGCCCGCACGATCCTGTAATCGGTGCTTGGCGAAGCGCCGCGCCCTTGCTACCTTCAAACTACTGATGACACGGAGTCCTTCGCGCCTATGCGCCACACCCTGCCGATCGCCCCGCAGTTCTATGTGACCGCGCCGCAACCCTGCCCCTATCTGGAGGGGCGGATGGAGCGGAAGCTGTTCACGGCGCTGCAAGGCGACAATGCCGAGGCCATGAACGACACCCTGTCCAAGCAGGGGTTCCGGCGGTCGCAGAACGTGCTCTACCGCCCATCCTGCGCCGAATGCTCGGCCTGTCTTTCGGCGCGCATCCGGGTGGCCGATTTCACGCCCACACGCTCCATGCGCCGCATCCTGCGCCGCAACCGTGATCTGGTGCGCGATGCCACCAGCCCCTGGGCGACCGAGGCGCAGTATGACCTGTTCCGCCGCTATCTGGACAGCCGCCACGCCGATGGCGGCATGGCCGATATGGACGTGTTCGAGTTCGCCGCGATGATCGAGGAAACGCCCGTGCGCTCGCGGGTGGTCGAATACTCCGCCCCGCGACAGCCGGGCAGCGGGCGCGATCTGGCGGCGGTGTGCCTGACCGATGTGCTCGATGACGGGCTGAGCCTCGTCTATTCCTTCTTCGACCCGGCCCGTGCGCGCGACAGCCTGGGCACCTACATGATCCTTGATCACATCGAAATGGCGCGGGTTGCGGGGTTGCCCTTCGTCTATCTGGGCTATTGGGTGCCGGGCAGCGCCAAGATGGACTACAAGGCCCGGTTCGACGCGCTGGAGGTCTATCATCAGGGCGAATGGCGCCGGATGCAGGACCCGGCAGAGTTCGAGGACACCACCCATCCGCTCTCGGTGCCGCCGATTTCCGAACAGGTCGCCCGGATCAGGCTTCCGGCCAGCATGCCTGCGACCGTGCGCATTCCCGGGGTCCGGGGCGGGCGGCGCAGCGCGCGCTGACGGCCTGTTCGGCACCGACAGATGGACTGACAAACGCGTTGAAAATCGCAAAGGGCGCATGGTGAACGCGCCATTCAATCCGTTTGCGGATTCGCGCATGCGCCGGGGGCAGCCCCGAGCAAAAAGCGTGACAAGTCGCGGCTTCTGTGGTGCAATCAAACTGTCATGTATTCAGAACAGGAGGACGCACATGTCACTGAGCGCGCACGTCGAGGAACTCCGCAGGAAGCATGAAACCCTTTCGGATCAGGTGGAAAAGGCACAGCGGACCCCGGGCGCCGACCCCTACAAGATTGCCGAGATGAAGAAGCAGAAACTGCGTCTGAAGGAAGAGATTCACCGCCTCGCCGCCAACTGACCTGGGCGCGGGCTGGGTGCACCGCGGGACTGCGGGGTGCATCACGAGCGTAAAGTTTTTGATCTTGAATAAGAAAACGGCCCGCCAACGCGGGCCGTTGTTGTTTGTGGGGGTTGTTTGCGGGGGCGGGCGTGCCAGCCCGCGCGACTCAGCTGAAGAACTGCGCCCCGTTGGCGCTGATGGTCGAGCCGTTGATGAAGCTCGCATCATCCGACACCAGGAAGGTCACGCAGCGCGCGATCTCCTCGGGCTCGCCCAGCCGTCCGGCGGGGATCTGCGCGATGATGCTTTCACGCACCTTTTCCGGCACCGCCATGACCATTTCCGTGGCGATGTAGCCGGGGCAGACGGCGTTGGCGGTGATGCCCGCGCGCGCGCCTTCCTGCGCCAGCGAGCGGACGATGCCGATATCGCCCGCCTTGGTCGCGGCATAGTTTACCTGCGCAAACTGGCCCTTCTGCCCGTTGACCGAGGAAATCACCACCACGCGCCCGAACTTGCGCTCGCGCATGCCGGGCCAGACGGGGTGGATGGTGTTGAACACGCCGGTCAGGTTGGTGTCGATCACCGCCTTCCACTGATCGGGCGTCATCTTGTGGAACGGCGCATCCTTGGTGATGCCGGCATTGGCCACCACGATCTCGATCGGGCCCAGATCGGCCTCGACCTGCGCGATCCCGGCCTTCGACGCCTCGTAATCCGCGACGTCCCACCTGTAGGTCTTGATCCCGGTTTCCCCGGTGAACTTGGACGCGGCTTCGTCGTTGCCGGCGTAGCTGGCCGCGACGGTGTAGCCCGCGTCCTTCAACGCCTTGGATATGGCCGCGCCGATCCCGCGCGATCCGCCGGTGACAAGGGCAACTCTGGACATGATTCTCGCTCCTCCAGTCAATTCTTGAAAATAGTGCTAACCTGCAAGGGCGCGCTGCGCAACATTGTTGCGCAGCACCTGCTCATGTGGACCCTGCAGGCGTCAGCGCTCCAGGCACATGGCGACACCCATGCCGCCGCCGATGCAGAGCGTGGCGATCCCCTTTTTCGCGTCGCGGCGCTGCATTTCGAACAGCAGCGTGTTCAGGATGCGCGCGCCGCTGGCGCCGATGGGGTGGCCGATGGCGATGGCGCCGCCATTTACGTTCACCACCTCGGGGTTCCAGCCCATGTCCTTGTTCACGGCGCAGGCCTGCGCGGCAAAGGCCTCGTTGGCTTCCACCAGGTCCAGATCCTCGGGCTTCCACCCGGCCTTCTCCAGCGCCTTGCGGCTGGCATGGATCGGCCCCACGCCCATGATCGACGGGTCCAGCCCGGCGGTGGCGTAGCTGGCGATGCGCGCCAGCGGCGTCAGGCCGCGGCGCTCGGCTTCCTCGGCGCTCATCAGCAGCGCCACGGCGGCGCCGTCATTGATGCCGCTGGCGTTCCCGGCAGTGACCGAGCCTTCCTTGGCAAAGGCCGGGCGCAGTTTCTGCATGTTCTCGATGGTGGCGCCGTGGCGAATGTATTCGTCCTGATCCACCGTCACCTCGCCCTTGCGGGTCTTGATGATGAAGGGCACGATCTCGTCGGCGAAGCGGCCCGCCTTCTGCGCGGCCTCGGCCTTGTTCTGGCTGGCGAGCGCGAATTCGTCCTGCTGCTCGCGACCGATCTGCCATTTCTGGGCCACGTTCTCGGCGGTCTGGCCCATGTGATAGCCGTTGAACGCATCCCACAGCCCGTCACGGATCATCGAATCGATGAACTTGACGTCGCCCATCTTGTGACCCGCGCGCAGGTGGGCAACGTGGGGGCTCATGCTCATGTTTTCCTGCCCGCCGGCGGCGACGATGGCGGCATCGCCAAGCTGGATGTGCTGTGCGCCCAGCGCCACCGCCCGCAAGCCCGAGCCGCAAACCTGGTTGATCGACCAGGCGGCGGACTCGATGGGCAGGCCCGCGTTGACATGCGCCTGCCGCGCCGGGTTCTGGCCCTGACCGGCGGTCAGCACCTGCCCGAGGATGGTTTCGGACACCTCGGCCTTGTCGATGCCCGCGCGGGCCACCACGGCCTCCAGCGCGGCGGCGCCCAGGTCATGCGCCGGGGTGTTGGCGAAAGCGCCGTTGAACGAGCCCACGGCAGTCCGGGCGGCGGAAACGATAACGACGTTGGTCATGGATGCTCCTCTCTCCAGAATGGCGGAGCCCCGATTCTCCGGTGGCGCCGAGGTCCGGGGGATTGGCCCCGGCCACCGGCGCGTGCGCGCTCCGCGCGTCGCGTCATCTGCTTACGCGGATGCGCCCGGATTTGCAATGCTGCGGCGCGGAAAGGCGCGCATTGCGGCGGCGCTGTTTGGGGGCGCGGCACAGACTGTTTCGATGCCATCGTCCCTGCCGGAATGGACAACGCGTTCATCTGCGGTTAAGGAAAATGGTGAGGGAAAGATGCATAAGACACACGCCAAATACCATCTGGGGCAAGTCGTCCGCCACCGTAAGCACCCGTTCCGGGGTGTGGTTTTCGATGTCGATGCAATGTTCTCGAACACCGAGGAATGGTATCAGTCCATCCCAGAGGGCAGCCGCCCGGCCAAGGACCAGCCGTTCTATCACCTGCTGGCCGAGAACGATCAGAGCTATTACATTGCCTATGTCTCGGAGCAGAACCTGGTCCCCGACGACACCGGGGAACCGGTGGAACATCCTGATTTGCAAGATATTTTCGGTGATTTTCAGGGTGGCTTCTACCAGCTTCAGGTCGAGCTGAACTGAATCGTAAGCGGACGGATGAGCTGCGCGTGACCGGTTGACCCGGCTGATACGCGTTTGCCGCCGTGCATTCGTCCTGTGATGCGATCACCCCGTCTCGCACACCGCCTGTCGGCCGATGGTCGGAGCAGGCCCCCACGTCTGACAGCCCGGATCACACCTTATGCACCTTATCAAGCCGCGCGACGCAGGCGAATCCCCGCCGCGCCGCGACCCGGCGCTGCCGGATCGCGCGCTCAGGGTATTGCGCCCGACACCTGGTCGGGGCGGGTCCACCGCAAGACCGCTGCCGCCGGAGCCCACCACCAGCGTCCGAGGGAAAGACGCGGTGGCGATCAGCCGGGACATCACTCCGGGGGCCGCATGTGGCGAGCCCGTGTCCTGCTCCGCCACGCCGCTTTACGCCGCCTTGGAGCCAACACTGTGCTTCGCAGCCAATTCTGGCAGGATTCGGGCACACCCGTGACGCGGGTGTGGCGACGGCGCCCCAAGCTGTCGCTCGGGTCCGGGCCTTGGCGCCCCGCGCGCCGGCCGCGTGGTGATACGCACCGCTCAGGTCCTTCAGGCCTTCTTGGCGCCGCGTGCGTGGGCCGCGTCAGGCCCGCCCGGCGCGGCCGCCGACACGATCGATGGGGATGGCCAGTCGCAACCGGTTGCGCCCCCGGGCGCTGCGATACTCCAGCCGGGTGCTCAGGCTGCGAATGATATACCATCCGAACCCCCCTTCGGGCAGGTTCCAGGGCGGCTCGGGCATTGTCTCCGGCGGCGTGCCCTCGGGCAGCGCGGCGCCGCTGTCGCGCACCGTGCAATGCGCGGCTTCGGGGTCCAGCAGGACTGTCAGCGCCACCGGGCCGACAGCGCCGGGATAGGCGTGTTCGGTGACGTTGTTGCAGACCTCGGCCAGGACCAGTTCGACTGTACCGGCGGTTTCCGGGTCGATCCCTTTCTGCGCCAGGAAGTCCCGCAGCGCGAGCATGGTTTGGCGGGTTTCAAGGTCGCCGCTGGTGAAGCTTCGCCTGAAGCGCGCCGGGCGTGCCCGCGCGGCAGGGCGTACCGAATCGCACGGCATCGCCGAGGCAGGCACCTGTCTGGCTGGGCGGGTCGGTATCATTGCAAATCCCCTTCAGGCCGAGGCGCGCGTGGACCCGGTATCGCCGGACCCCGACCCTCCCTGCGTGCCGCCCCCGCTGCCGGTGCTGCCGCGTCCGCCATTGCCCAGCGCTGCGACCGGCGGCACGCGCTCATGCAGGGCGAAGACGCTGTCCATCCGGGTCAGCCGGAACACCTTGGCCACATTGGCGGTCAGCCCGCACAGCTCCAGCGGGCGGCCCGGCCCCAGCAGCTTCATCGCCGCCACCACCGACCCCAGCCCGCTGCTGTCCAGAAAATCCACCTGCGACATGTCCAGCAGCACGGGCGTGCCCGGCTGATCCGCGGCCTCGCGCATCGCGTCCTTGAAGCCCAGCGCCACCGCGGCATCGAGGCGGTGTTCCTCGATCCGGATCAGCAGCGCGGGTCCATGCGGCTTGATCGAGAGTTTCATGCGATCCCCTGTCATCAACACTGTGAACCGATGCTAGACGCGAAGGGTTACCAAGCGGTATGCAGACCCGGAAAATGCGACGAGGGGAGAGCGATCATGCAGGACGTCACCATCATCGGCGCCGCGCGCACCGCCATGGGCGGGTTGCAGGGCGTCTTTGCCGGAGTTCCGGCGGCAGACCTGGGCGGTGCGGCCATACGGGCGGCCATGGCAGGCGCGGGGGTCGAAGGCGTGCAGGTCGAGGAGGTGCTGATGGGCTGCGTGCTGCCAGCGGGGCAGGGCCAGGCGCCCGCGCGGCAGGCGGGGTTCGCCGCGGGGCTGGATGACACCGTGCCCGCCACCACGCTGAACAAGATGTGCGGCTCGGGCATGAAGGCGGCGATGCTGGCCCATGACCGGATCGCGCTGGGCGCAGCCGAGGTCATGGTCGCGGGCGGCATGGAAAGCATGTCCGAGGCGCCGTATCTGCTGCCGAAGATGCGCGCGGGCGCCCGGCTGGGCCACGGGCAGGTGATCGATCACATGTTCCTGGACGGGCTGGAAGATGCCTATGACAAGGGCCGCCTGATGGGCACCTTCGCCGAGGACTGCGCCACCCGCTTCCAGTTCACCCGCGAGGCGCAGGACGACTATGCGCTGGGCTCGCTCTCGAACGCGCTGGCGGCGCAGCAATCGGGCGGCTTTGACGCCGAGATCACGCCGGTGACCCTGCAGACCCGCAAGGGCGAGGTGACGGTCAGCGCTGACGAGCAGCCCGGCAACGCGCGCCCCGAGAAGATCCCGCATCTGAAACCGGCGTTCCGCAAGGACGGGACGGTGACGGCGGCGAACGCCAGTTCGATCTCGGACGGGGCGGCGGCGCTGGTGCTGGCCTCGCGCGCCGCGGCCGAGGCGGCAGGCGCGCCGGTCCGCGCGGTGATCCGCGGCCACGCCAGCCACGCACAGGAACCCGGCTGGTTCACCACCGCGCCGGTGCCTGCGGCGCGGAAACTTCTGGACCGGCTGGGCTGGAGCGTGGACAGCGTGGACCTTTGGGAGGTCAACGAGGCCTTTGCCGTCGTCCCCATGGCCTTCATGACCGAAATGGGCATCCCGCGTGCGCGGATGAACGTGAACGGCGGGGCCTGCGCGCTGGGCCATCCCATCGGCGCCTCGGGCGCGCGGATCATGGTGACGCTGCTGCACGCACTGGAGGCGCGCGGGCTCACGCGCGGCGTGGCGGCGATCTGCATCGGCGGGGGCGAGGGCACGGCGATCGCCATCGAGCGGGTCTGACGCGCCCGCCCGGCGCACCACTGCGGTCTTGGGGCGGTCAACTCCTCTGACCGACACGGGGCGCTGCCCGGCCATGCGCACGGGCCGGGTGCAGATCGTGGTGGCAATCCATGCGCCGCGCGCCATGTCCTCGGGCAGCGTGAGGCGGAGGCAGAATGATGCGGCAGGATCGACCTACGCCAAGCTATCCCGTCCCCGGCGGGCGCGCAGGGCGGATGATGCGGCTCGGTGGCATGACCGGGGGGATCGTCGGCGGGGTGCTGGCCAATGGCGCGGCGCAACTGGCGCGTGGGGAGCGGCCCCGGCTCGATCGGGCGCTGCTGACGCCTGCCACCGCGCAGCGGATTGCGCGCGATCTGGGCCGGATGCGTGGCGCGGCGATGAAGCTTGGGCAGATGCTGTCCATGGACACCGGGCTGGTGTTGCCGCCCGAGATGACCGAAATCCTGGCCGCCCTGCGCGCCGAAGCGCCGCACATGCCGCCGCAGCAATTGCGTGCGGTACTGGATGCGGCCTGGGGGTCGGGCTGGTATGGACGGTTTGCACGCTTCGATTTGCGCCCCTTTGCCGCCGCTTCCATCGGCCAGATTCACCGTGCCCGAACCCGGGACGGGCAGGAGCTGGCGATCAAGGTGCAGTATCCCGGCGTGCGCGCCAGCATCGACAGCGATATCGACAATGTGGCTGCACTGCTGCGGATGCTCGGCGTGCTGGGCCGCGACCTGGACGTGGGCCCGCTGCTGGCCGAGGCCAAGGCGCAGCTGCACGCCGAGGCCGATTACATGGCCGAGGCCGCGCATCTGGCGCGTTTCGGCGCGCTGCTGGCAGACGACCCGCGCTTTGCCCTGCCGCGTCTGCACGAAGACCTGACCACGCCGCAGGTGCTGGCCATGGAGTTGCTAGAAAGCGACCCGCTGGAGGCGGTGGCCATTGCCCCGCAGCCGGTGCGCGACCGGGTGGCGGAAGCGCTGATCGAGCTGGTGCTGGCCGAGTTGTTCGCGTTGCGCTGGATGCAGACCGACCCGAACCCGGCGAATTTCCGGTTCGATCCAGCCTCGGGCCGCGTGGTGTTGCTGGATTTCGGCGCGGTGCTGGAGATCGACGCGGGCCTGGCGGATGATTTCCGGGCACTGATGCGCGCGGGGCTGTCCGGCGAGCGTGCCGCGATGGCCGAGGCCATGGCGCGGATCGGCTACTTCGGCGCCGACACCGCGTCCCGGCACCGCGAGATGATCCTGACCATGTTCGACAAGGCCATGGCCCCGCTGCGCCAGCGCACGCCCTTCGATTTCGGTCAAACGCAGCTGCTGGAAGATCTGCGCGACATGGGGCTGGCCATGGGGAGCGAGCGCGACCTGACCCACATCCCGCCGCCCGCGACCCTGTTCCTGCACCGCAAGATCGGCGGTATCTACCTGATCGCCACGCGGTTGCGCGCCCGCGTCGCGCTGCGCCCGCTGCTGGAGAAATACGGATAGGGGTGCGTTGACGGGCCCGGCCTGCTGTCGGGCGGCTGTGGGGGCTACGCTCCCACGGGGCTCCGGGCGCCGGCTTGGCCCCTGTTCCCTCGCTGATGCTTGCCTCGGGCGGGGCAGGGCGCCTATACGCTGGGCAACGCATCCTGTCCGGAAGGTAAGCCATGTCCCTGCCAGCCCCGTTGAACCCCGCGCTGGCAGCCGGTTTCGCACCGCCGGTGATGGAGGCGCGGCGCTGGCTCGAGGGCGTGACGTTTCCACCTGAACGGCCGCTCCTGAACCTCAGCCAGGCCGCGCCGGTGGCGCCGCCGCCGGCACCATTACGCGCCGCCATGGCGGCGGCGCTGGAGGTGCCGGACACGCACCTTTACGGCCCCGTCCTGGGGCTGCCGGAGTTGCGCGCGGCGCTGGCGGCGCGGACGGCGGCGATCTATGGCGGGGCGGTGGAGGAGGCGCAGGTGGCCATCACCGCCGGGTGCAATCAGGCGTTCTGCGCCGCCATGGCAACATTGGCGGGGCCGGGGGATGCGGTGATCCTGCCGGTGCCGTGGTATTTCAACCACAAGATGTGGCTGGACATGAGCGGGATCGAGGCGGTGCCGCTGCCCTGCGGGGCGGGGATGCTGCCGGACCCGGAGGCGGCGGCGGCGCTGATCGGCCCGCGCACCCGCGCCATCGTGCTGGTCAGCCCCAACAACCCGGCCGGGGTGGAATATCCGCCCGCATTGCTGGCCGCGTTCCGCGATCTGGCCCGCGCGCGCGGCATCGCGCT
>SKMI01000178.1 GCA_007121115.1 Paracoccaceae bacterium
GGCCGAGGTGCAGGGCGTCCAGCTCGAGGCAGCATGAGGGACGGGGGCGGCCATGGCCGATTTCAAGGCAGTGCCAGAGGAGCGCCCGAAGCCCCGTTCGGGCGTGATCCGTGGCGGGCGCGCGGCGCCCACGAAACTCAGCGCGGCCGAATGTCCGATCGAGGCCATGTATGAGGAACACTTCAACCAGCGGCAGCTTTGCGCCGACATGGAGGTGCTGGCCGCGGCGACCCGGCCAAGGCCGGATCTGGCGCGGCGGATACTGGTGAACCTCTGCTGCGACTTGCCCGCGCATTTCGAGGATGAGGAACAGGGACTGTTCCCTGTCTTGCGCGCCCGCGCCCTGCCGGAGGATGCGTTGGACAAGACGCTGACACGGCTGGCGCGGGAACACGAGATTGCCGAGGCCGCCTTCGCGCTGCTGGTCCCGGCGCTCGCCCGCATGGCCGATGGCGCCCTGCCCACGCCCGAGGATCGGGACGCGCTGAACAGGCTTGCGGGCTGCGAGCGCCGCCATCTGATCGTCGAAAACGCGATCCTTCTGCCGCTGGCGCGCTTGCGCCTGACCGAACAGGACAGGGCCGCGCTTCTGGCTGAAATGCGCGCGCGGCGGTGCCAGCCGCCGCGGATGGACAGCGCCTGTGCCCGCGCCGTCGCGCGGATCGACCCCGCTTCGCTTGGAGATCAGACATGACCGCCCACCAGACCCTGCATCGCCCGGACCCGGTGACCTGTGGCTGCGATACTGCGCCCGGGCTTCTGCCCGTCGATCAGGCCATTGCGCGCGGGCTTGCGCTTGTCTCGCCGGTGCCCGAGGTCGAGACATTGCCCCTCGCGGCGGCGACCGGGCGTGTCCTGGCCCGCGACATTGCCGCGCCCGTGCCCCTGCCGCTTTTCGACAATGCCGCGATGGACGGTTATGCCTGCCGGTCGGGTGATCTGTCGGGGCAAGGGCCCTGGGTGCTGCCCGTCGCTGGCTGCGCCCGCGCGGGCGACGTGCCCACCCCTTTGCCAAACGGGAGCGCCATGCGCATCCTGACCGGTGCGCCGGTGCCGCAGGGGGCGGATGCGGTGATCGCGCAGGAAGCGGTGCGCCGACAGGGCGAGGCGATTGCCATCGCCGCCAGACCCCGTACCGAGCAGCATATCCGACGCACCGGCGATGATCTGGCCGCGGGCATGCCCTTGCTGCCCGCAGGCCGCATTGTGCGCGCACCCGAAGCGGCCGCCCTGGCCGGTGCGGGCGTGGCAGAAGTCACGGTCAGGCGCCGGGTCCGGGTCGCCATCCTGTGTTCGGGCAGTGAGCTTGCCGTGCCCGGAACGCCATTGAAGCCGGGCCAGATATGGGACGCCAATCATGCCATGCTGACCGCCGCCCTTGACCGGCCTTGTATCGACCGCATTCCGTTGCCCGCCTGCGCCGATGATCCAGAAGCTCTGCGCGAACTTGTCGCGCAGGCCGCCGCGCAGGCCGATATCATGATCACGACAGGCGGCGTGTCGGTCGGGGATGAAGATCACATGGCCGCGGTGATCCAGGATCTGGGCGGGCGCATCGAGGTGACGAAACTGGCCATGAAGCCGGGCAAACCGCTGTCCCTCGGGCAAATCGGGCACGCGCTCTGGCTGGGCCTGCCTGGCAATCCGGTCGCCGCCTTCGTGACATGGCACGTCATCGGGCAGGTGCTGGCAGGGCGGATGGCCGGGCTTTCCGACCCGGGCCCTGCAAAGACACTGGCCGCCCTGGGCGCGCCGATCCGGCACAAGCCGGGGCGGTGCGAATACCGCCCCGCACGGCTGCCGGGCCATGATGCGCGCGGGGTTGCGCAGGTGATCTGCCTGGACGGGGCCGGATCGCACCGGGTTGCGCAACTGGCCGGGGCGGATGCTCTGGTGATGATCCCCGCGGATGTCGAGGCGATGTCACGGGGCGATCTGGTCGAGGTTCTGCCCCTCTGACCGGGTGCGCGGCGTGGGCAGGTGGGTATTTTTGGCAAGATGAAGAGGGAGGCGGTTCTGATCGGTCGTTGGCCGCGCCGGGCTGCGCCAGCTTGCTGCTTACTTGTTCATTGTCAATTCAGTCGCGCCGTGCAGGGCAATTTAAATCGGGCGAGAAAGGCCGAAACGCGCGGCGATCACTCGTTTCGATTGACGTAAATCAAGGGATGGGCGAGGCCAATGACATATGACAGGCGAGAAAACGTGGAAGGAAGGATGCGCGCCATGAAACTGGGATATACCGGTCTGCCGGGCCGGGGCGCGAGCGATCGTTTTCTGGCGCAGGTGGTCGATGGTTTGGCAGGCCGCTTGCGTCTTTGCGGCACCGTCCAGACCAATACGGCGCGCGCCGACCGGCGCAAATGCGATATGGATCTGCGGCTCCTGTCCTCGGGCGAGGTGCTGCGCATCAGCGAGGATCGCGGGGCCATCGCGCGCGGCTGCACGCTCGATACCGGCGTTCTGGCGCAGGCGGTGGTTGTGACCGAGGCCGCGCTGCCCGGCGCGGACCTGCTGATCGTCAACAAGTTCGGCAAGACCGAGGCCGAGGGCGGCGGCTTCGCGCCGGTCATCGGCGAGGCCCTCTGTCTGGACATACCGGTCCTCGTGGGCGTCAATGCGCTGAACCTGCGCGCATTCGAGGCCTTCAGCGACGGGCTGGCCGAGGCGCTGCCTGCGGATCTGGCCGAGGTCAGGGACTGGTGCCTGCGCGCGGGGCTGCGCCATGCCGCGTGAGGCAGCGCGCATTGCCATCCTGAAGCGGCTGCGGAGCGCATCCGGCCGCGGCCTGGCCTGAAACCGTTTTCCGATTGATTTCCCGGCGCTGGCATCTTTATTGATTCGGGGGAACGTGTGGACCTTCCGATCGAAAAGGATGCGCTGGCATCCCGGAAAAGCGAGGGGAGACTTCAGCCCGATGATCAGGGCCCACAGGCACTTCGGATGACCGGCCGCAGGGGTGGGACTCTGGGTCGGCGCGAACTGTTGAAGGCAGCGGCGGCAACGCCCCTGTGCCTGTTCGCGGGCCGGGCTGCCCACGGCTCCGAGGGGCGCTTTTCGCTGACTGCCCGGACCATTCATTCCGGACATTCGCTGACCGATCCCATCGTGCCGATGCTTGATGCCATGGTCGCCGTGCTGGGCGGCGCTGCGGCGCGTGAGCGGGTGATCGACCGCTCGACCATCCCTGGCAGCCCCATGGACTGGCGCTGGGACAATCGCAACGAACACATGCCCGATGCGCGCCACCAGATCGCGGATTACGAGCTTCTGGTGATAACCGAGCGCGTTTCGCTTTCGGGCACAATGCCGTGGCACCGCTCCGAAGAGATGGCGTTGCGCTGGTTCGTGCACGCCTGGGAAAACGGTGATGACGGCAACGGGGCCCAGACCATCCTCTATGCCAGCTGGGTGCGCACCGACAGCGGCCCCGATTTCGACAACCCCCATGACGACCCCGAAGGCCATCTGCCCTTTCGCGAGCGCCTGCCGCTGGAGATGGCGCGCTGGAAGGAGATCCTCGATCACGTCAACCACCACCGGCCGGCCGGGTCGCCGGCCATGCGCATGATCCCCGGCCCGCTGATCATGGCCGCCGCACATGATGCGATCGCCGCCGGGCAGGCGCCGGGGCTGTCGCGGCTCGAGGATCTGTTCACGGACGCCATCCATGTGAATGACGCGGGCGCATATCTGATCGCGCTGGCGCATCTGGGGGTGATCTACGGGCGCGACCCGCGCGCGCTTCCCGCCCGGCTTGGGCGGCGCCCGGTCCCGGCGCAGGAAACCGCCGTCTGGATGCAGCGGTTGGTCCACGAGGTTCTGCGCGACTACCCCGATGCCGACTATGCGGGGGACGGATGAACCGGCCCGATGCTCGAACGGCCCCGCAGGACGGGGCGGCAGGCACCGACGAGGCCGCCGTGACCC
Organism: Paracoccaceae bacterium; assembly: GCA_007121115.1. Classification (GTDB taxonomy): domain Bacteria; phylum Pseudomonadota; class Alphaproteobacteria; order Rhodobacterales; family Rhodobacteraceae; genus Rhabdonatronobacter. Next base: position 3,928 of record SKMI01000178.1, read on the forward strand.
CGGGCGGCGATCATGGCGACGATCTGCCACTGGTGGCCGATCTGGACCGGACGCTCTGCCGGTCGGACACGCTGCATGATGCACTGGTGATGCTGCTCTTTGCCCATCCCACGCTGGCGCTGCGTCTGCCGCGCTGGCTGCGAGGGGGCAAGGCGGCGTTCAAGGCCGAAGTGGCGGACCGGCTGGTCCCCGACCCGGCCCTGCTGCCCTATGACGAGGCGGTGATCGGGCTTCTGCGCAAGGCGCGTCAGCAGGGGCGCCGCACGGCGCTGGTGTCGGCTTCGGATCACCGCGTTGTCGCGGCGGTCGCGGCGCATCTGGACCTGTTCGACGATGTGCTGGGCACCGGATCTGACGGGGACGGGCGAAACCTGTCTCATGATGCCAAGGCCGAAAGGCTGGTCGCGCGCTACGGCGCGGGCGGCTTCGATTATATCGGCGACAGCGCCGCCGACCTGCCGGTCTGGGTGCAGGCGCGTGCGGCGCTGGCGGTGCGCCCTGATCCCCGTCTGCTGGCCGCCGCCGCGCGCGATGGTGTCGCGCTGCAGCAGGTTGGCGCGGCACCGGCGGGCCCGTTCGCGGCGTTGCGCCCCCGGCTGCGCGCGCTGCGGCCGCATCAATGGGTCAAGAACCTGCTGGTCTTTCTGCCGGTGCTGGCGGCGCACCAGCCGACCAGCCTGGGGGTGGCGCTCATCGCCTTCATCGCCTTCAGCCTGACCGCGAGCGCGGTTTACCTCATCAACGACCTGGCTGATCTGGAAGCCGACCGCGCCCATAAGCGCAAGCGGCACCGGCCGCTGGCATCGGGCGCGCTTCCCGTGGGCGAGGCGCTGATCATGGCGGCGGCGCTGTTTCTGGCCGCCATCGTCAACGCGGCGCTGCTGGCGCCGCCGGTGTTTCTGGCCGTGCTGCTGGTCTATGTGGTGGCGACCTTTGCCTATTCGCTGTGGCTGAAGCGCAAGCTGCTGGTTGATGTGTTGGCGTTGTCGGGGCTTTACACGCTCCGGATCGTCGCAGGCGCCGCGGCAGCCGGGATCGTCCTGTCGCCCTGGCTGCTGGGGTTTTCGATGTTCCTGTTCTTCTCGCTGGCCGCGATCAAGCGCCAGGCCGAGTTGACCGACAGCGGGCTGGACGGGCAGGAGGCGGTGCCGGGGCGCGCCTATGCGGGCACCGATCTGCCCGTGATCCGCAGCCTGGCGGTCACCGCGGGGCAGGCGGCGGTGCTGGTGCTGGCGCTCTATGTCAGCAGCGATGACGTGGTAAAGCTCTATGCCGCGCCCAGCCTGCTGCTGCTGGTCTGTCCGATCCTGCTCTACTGGATCAGCCGCATGGTGCTGATCACGCATCGCGGCCACATGACCGACGATCCCATCGTCTTTGCGGCCCGCGACTGGCGAAGCCTGCTGGCGGCGGGGCTGGTGGCGATGTTGGTGGCCGCGGCAATCTTCTGGGGAGAGGCATGAACGCAGCACATTCGCCCGCAACCGCGCCGGACAACGCGACGCCACCGGTGGTGCTGGTGCTGATCCTGGCTGGCATGCTGCTGCGGCTTGGCTGGGCGCTGGTCATCCCGGTCGAGCCGGTTTCCGATGCGCTGGCCTATCATGTCTATGCCACCAACCTGGTCGAACACGGCGTTTACGGGCTGGCGCCCGATGAGCCGGGCGCCTATTGGCCGGTCGGCACCGCGGCGGCGGCGGCGGCGACCTATCTGCTGCTGGGCGACAGCTTTGCCGGTGTGGTGGCGCTGAACCTGATTGCCGGTGGGGTGATCATGATCATGGTGTTCAAGCTGGGCCTGCACTGGTTCGGCCGCGATGCTGCGGTGATGGCGACGGGGCTGGTGGCGTTCTGGCCCAACCTGATCTTCTTCACCACGATCCTGTCGAGCGAGCTGTTCTTCATCATGCTGGTTCTGATCGGGCTCTGGTTGTGGGAAAAGCGGGGGCAGGGGTGGTGGCCGCTGGTGCTGGGCGGGCTGGTCTGGGGGCTTGCGTGCTATGTCCGCCCGGTGGCGCTGCTGCTGCCGGTGGCGCTGATGTTTGCGGCATTGCCCTCGGGTGTGGGCGCCACGCTGCACCGTGCGGGCCGGGCGGTGGCGGTGATTGCGATCATGCTGGCGGTGCTGTCGCCATGGACGATGCGCAACTACCAGCTTTTCGGCGAACCGGTGCTGGTGTCCACCAACTTTGGCCCCAATCTGTGGATGGGCAACAACCCCGACAGCCGCGGCGAATACATGCCACTGCCCGACTGGGTCGCCGACATGAGCGAGACCGAGCGCGCCTCGGCGCTTGGCGATGTGGCGCGCGAGCATATCCTGTCCGACCTGCCCGGATTCGCGCTGGCCAGCATCGTCAAGGCGGTTCGGCTTTATGATCGCGAAACCGTGGGTGTCATCTGGAACGAGGCCGCGATCGAGCGCCTTGCGGGCGCGGGCGGGGTGCTGGCGGCGAAGCTGGCGGCGACCGGATACTGGTACGCGCTGCTCCTGCTGGCACTCTGGGGGGTCTGGCGGCTTGCGGGCCTGACCGGCTGGCGGGTGCTGTTCCACCCTGCGGTGCTGGCGATCCTGTATTTCACCGCGCTTCATGCCGTGACGGTGGTGCAGGACCGTTATCACATGCCCGTTTCGGGCTTTGTCGCGGTGCTGGCCGGACTTGGCCTGGCCGATGCGCTGCGACGATGGCGTGCGCGGGGCGGTCAGCAGGAAACGGTATCATGACGCATCTTGGCCTCATCGTGCTGGCGGTCTGCGCGAATGTGGTGCTCAATCTGGCCCTGCGCGAGACCAGCCGGAACATGGATATTTCCAGCCTGGCCGCCGGTGCCTTCAGCCTGCTGCTGTCGCCCTGGATGTGGCTGGCGCTTTTCAGCGGTTTCGTGCTGATCGGCGCTTTCATGGGGGCCATACGGTACTATTCGCTCAGCATTACATATGTGGCGATCACCGCCTCGGCCATGGTTGCCCTGACGCTCGTCGGCATGCTGCTCCATGGCGAGCATGTCAGCCTCGCGCGGTTTCTGGGTCTGGCGCTGATCGTCGCCGGGCTGATCCTGACCCTCCGCGCAGCCTGACTTTTGGTCACGAAGCGGTTGGTGCAGCTTGACAATGCGGGGCTGAACTTCGGATTCTGCCGCCGATGACGCGTCAACACCGGCCGAGAGTGCTGGGAAACAAGGGGGTATCTTGAGGAACGGTCTTGCATGATGTGGTGATTGTCGGCGGTGGACCGGCCGGAATAACCCTGGCGCTGGAATTGGCCAATGCCGACCTGGATGTCGCCCTGCTTGAAAGCGGTGATGCCGAGTTCGACCCCGATGCACAGACGCTCAACGAGGGCGAGGTAACCGGCAACGACAGCGTCGATCTCATGGCGTCCCGGCTTCGGTTTCTGGGCGGCACAACCAACCACTGGGGTGGAAACTGCGTGCCCATGGATGCCATCGATTTCGAGCGTCGACCGTTGAGCGGCATGTCGGGATGGCCCTTCGGACGCGATGCGCTGGATCCGTTCTACGCGCGGGCGCATGACTATCTGGAACTCGGCGCGTGCGATTACAGCCGCGGGATCGTGCCCGGGCTGCGCGATCGGGATTTCCTGCTGCCACAGGAGCCCCGGATCGAATCCGTGCCTTTGCGCCTGAGTCGTGGCCCGCTGCGCTTTGGCGAGGCTTATGGCGAGCGCCTCGAGACCAACCGCAACATCAACCTGCAGCTTCGGGCCAATGTCGTGGGGCTCGAGGTTGACGGGGATGACCGCATCACGGCCGTGCAGGTGGAAGGGCTTGATGGTACGCGACGCCAGGTGGCGGGGCGGATCGTCGTGCTTGCCTGCGGTGCGGTCGAGAACGCGCGCCTGCTGATTCTGGCCAACGCCGCCCATGGGCGCAGCTTTGGCGACGGCGGCGGGCTTCTGGGCAAATGCTTCATGGATCATCCGGCCGGCGGCGCCGGTTTCGTGTATTTCCGCCAACTCGAGGCCGAGAGAGCCTATTGGAGCGGCGATCTGGAAAGCGCTGACGGCGTGCCCGTGCGCTACCTTTGGCGGCTGTCGGACGAGATCTTGCGACAGGAAGAGCTTGTCAACGCGTCGTTCTACCTCATCCCGTTCTCGGACGACGATGCGGCGCAACAGCGGCGCGAAGACGCCCGGCTTTCAGAAGAGGCGGCGCGGAACATGGCAAGATGGGCGGTTGGGCGGCCTGACGTCGGGTTCGAACTGTCGCAGGAATACTGTGATTTCATCACGAACCTGGATGCCTTCGCTTCCGAAACCATCACGCAGGCCATGCATGGAGAGCGTGCCGACCGGGTTCTGCTCAGATTCGAGTCCGAAGAACTGCCGAGCCGTCACAACCGGATCACATTGTCGGATCAAAGGGACAGGTTGGGCCTGCCTCAGCCCGTGCTGCATTGGGCCCCCGGCGAGACCGAGCGCGACTCCATGCTGCGCAGTGCCGCCCTGATCGGTCGGATGTGCGGGGAGCATGACCTCGGCCGGTTCGAGTTCGAGGATTTCGACCAGCCCTTCTGGGGCACCATGACGTCCTGGCACCAGCTGGGGACCACCCGCATGGCCGCGTCGGCGCGCGATGGTGTGGTCGATGCAGATGCGCGGGTGCAAGGAACACGCAACCTCTACATTGCCGGGGGATCGGTCATGCCGACCGGCGGGCGCGCGCATCCGACCCTGACGATCCTTGCCCTGGCCATCCGGCTGGCCGATCACTTGCAGCAGGAGATCACGAGGCTATGAGATATCGCCCCACACGCCGCGGCATCGTGCTGAGCATCGCGGGCACGCTTGGGGGCATTGGCGTTGCGGGCGCTGGAAGTCTGCTCTCCTGTCACCGGTTCGTCGCCGCAGACACCGGTGATGAGGCCATGCGGCTCGCCGCCACCCTGCCGGAGGTGTTTGCGCCGGCGCGGCTGGCTCGTCACTGGAAGGGTCCGTCGCACCCCGGGCAGCTTCTGGCTGAGATCCGCGCCCGCCCCGGTCTGAACCAGGCGCTGGAGCTGGAGTGCATCGCCAGTCGGCGCCGCGCGGTTCGCAGCCAGTTCGCCCAGGATTTCGCCGCAGGAGATACCGTCGTCGTCGACCGGCTGATGGTGGCCCGCAGCGAGTGCCTCATCGCCTGCTTTTGCCTCAAGGGTGGGGGCAGAACAGTCTGACCGAAGGCAGGCGTTTGCGCTGAGGCGCGTGAGGCATCGGCCATGGACCTGCGCGTTTCATCGGCTGCGGGTCAGCGCGCCTGACAGACGCTCTCGAAGCGCTCCTGACAGACCGCCAGAACCTCGTCGCCGGGGCGTTCCCACCAGTCCTGCGCCGAGAATATCTCGACCTCCTGCGGGCCGTTCCAGCCTGCGGCCTCGATCATGTCGCGGATGCCGGGCAGGTCGATCACCCCGTCCCCCATCATGCCCCGGTCCAGCAGCAGGTCGCGCGTCGGCACCCGCCAGTCGCAGATGTGGTGCGCCATGATCGCGCCCATCCGCCCCGCGCGTGCAATCGCCGCCGCCAGCCCCGGGTCCCACCAGACGTGATAGACATCTATGGCCACGCCGACCCACGGTCCCAGCGCCTCGCACAGGTCCAGCGCCTGATCGAGCGTGTTCACGCAGGCGCGGTCGGCCGCATACATCGGGTGCAGGGGCTCAATGGCCAGCGGCACATTGGCCGCCCGCGCGTGGGGCAGCAACGCGGCAATCCCCTCGGCCACCTGCGCGCGGGCACCGACAATGTCGCGCGAGCCTTCGGGCAGGCCGCCCACCACAAGTACCAGGCAATCGGCGCCCAGTTCGGCGGCCTCGTCCACCGCGCGGCGGTTGTCATCGATCGCCGCCTGCCGCCCGTCGGCATCGGCGGCGGGAAACATGCCGCCCCTGCAGACGCCGGTCAGCCGCAGCCCGTTGGCGCGGACGATGCGCGAAGCCTCGGCCAGCCCGATGGCGGCGATCTGGTCCCGCCAGGGCGCAATCGCCGTGATCCCACGCGCAAGACAGCCGTCCACGGCCTCGGCAAAGCCCCATTGCTGGCGCGTGGTGGCCAGGTTGATCGACAGGATGTTGTCGCTCATGGCGCGGGTCCTCCCTTCAGCGGGTCCAGCGCGCCAATGTCCGGCGCTTCGGCGCAGCCTAGCCCCTTTGCTGCCAGCGTGCTGGTCAGCGCGATCATGCCGTCTTCGATGCGCAGGCGGGTCTGACCGTCGCTAACCGTGTAAAGGTCCGGGTGCGCCTGCGCGTAGCGGGCCTGCTCGGCCGACGGTGCGGCGCCCATTCCGGCAACGAAGTGGTGCCCGTTGCGCTCCACATGCGCGTTACCTGTCACCGCCGCCAGCACCAGATCCTGTTGCAGGGCAAGGCCCGGCTGCACGGTCAGATCCTCGGCCGACAGGAACAGGTGCGCACCTTCGGCCTTGCCCTGCGCCACCCGCGCCGCGTTCAGGAGCGCGCGATAGACCCCCTTGCAGGACTTGGACGACACGCCGGTATAGCCGAGGCGGCGCGCCTGCGGGAAAGAGTCCAGATCGGCATCGGATTCGTCGATTTCCAGCGCCACGCGGCTGGCCAGCGTGGACACATCGGCCTCCAGCGTAACCGCGCGCGCCATGGGCTGTTCCACGAACAACAGCCCCGCGCGCAACGAAGCAAGACCAGGATGGGCGGCGATCCGGTCCAAGAGGTCCGCCAGCGGTTCGGGGCCGGGGTATTGCTCGTTCCCGTCCAGCGTGGCCTGCCAGCCTGCGGCGCGGGAGTCCAGCACCGCTGCGATGCGGCCCAGCCGCTCGATATCCGCAGCCGGGTCGCCGGAGAGCTTGAGCTTGAAGTAGGGCGGGGCATAGGTCTCGATCACCTGATCGAGGCTCTGCGGCAGCCCGTCATTCAGCGGGGTTTCGATCTCGTCAATCGTAAGTGCATCGCCCAGCCCCACGGTATGACGCAGCGCAATCCGGTCGGGCCCGGGCCGGGCGGCAAGGAAGGCGGACATGTCGAACCCGGCCAGGTCCGGGGTCAGGCGCGCGTCCATTCCGGCCAGGTTGGCGCGCAGCGCGGCCACCGCCGGAACGCCCTGCATCCGGCACAGCGCGTCCAGCACCGCCCGGTCCGGCAGCGCCATCCCGAAGGAGGCGATCAGCCCGCCCATGTCCTGCGCCGCGCAGGCCGCCGCGTGCCCCGGCGCAGCGTCGGCGTGCAGGTCGAACGCGGTCCCGGTGCCCGCCCCGGCCAGCGCTTCCAGCCCCAGCCGCAGGGCGCGGCGCAACTGGTCGATGTTGTCGTCAACGCTCAGGTCGGGCGACTTGTCGAACCAGCGCGGCATCATCATCTCGGCCGCCCAGCCGGTGGCGTGGCGGCCTTTCGCATCCTCCACCACCACCCGCACGAATGCCTGTGGTGCGGCGGCGACCGAGGCCGCGCCGAAGCGGAACGGGAAGCGGAAGGTGACGGGCCGCTCGAAAGCCGCCCATTCCACCACCCGCAGGCGCGGCGCGTCACTCACGGGGTCACACCATGGACGGCCAGCACACGGGCCATACGGTCGCTGGCCAGATCGGGGTCGGCCAGGCACCCGGCGGCATCGGCCAGCCGGAAGAGTTCGGCCAGATGCTGCAATGACCGCGTGCTCTGCTGCCCGCCGACCATGGTGAAATGGTCCTGCAAGCCGTTGAGATAGGCCATGAACACCACCCCGGTCTTGTAGAACCGGGTCGGCGCCGCGAAGATATGGCGCGACA
>SKMI01000009.1 GCA_007121115.1 Paracoccaceae bacterium
GACGACACGGATGGCCATACGGCGCGGGCCGAGATCACGGTGAGCGGTCCCGTCTCGGGTGGCAGTTACGGCGTGGTGGTCGGCAACGTATCGGCAGCCGGGGACGCGGAAACCGTCATCACGATCGAGGAGGACGGCAGCGCCAGCGGCGGCGGTCGTGGTGTCCTTGCGCTGCACGAGACCGACGAGGGGTCCACCTTCGAGATCGTGAACCACGGGCTGATCGAGAACGCTAACGGTCCGGGGCAGACAGCCATCGAGGCCATTTCCGACGGCGGCGACAATGACGTGCTGATCGAGAACACCGGCACGATCATCGGCGGCGTCCTGACCACCGAAGGCGGCGACACGTTCCGCAACATGGACGGCGGCGCCTGGATTGCCACCGGCAGCATCTCGGACTTCAACGGCGCCGGGAACACGGTTGAAAACGATGGCATGATCTTCGTCGGTTCGGCGGCGGGCCAGGACACCGTGTTCGACAACCTCGACACGCTGGCCAATGCCGGGGTGATCGACTTCTCGAATGACGGCCTGGGGGGCACCGATGTCACCCCCGTCGACCGGCTGCGCACCACCGGCGATTTCGCGGGGTCCGGCGGCACGCTGCTGATGGATGCCGTCCTCGGCGAAGGGGCGGCAGGGACAGCGGCCGACGGCTTCGAGGAACAGGTGGACTACTTCCACATCGAAGGCGACATCTCGGGCGACACCCGGTTGGTGCTGAACGATCCCGGCGGCCTCGGCGCGCTCACGGGGCGCGATCCGGGCGACGGGGTGGCGATCATCCAGGTGGATGGCGATGCCGCCGAGGACAACGTCACGCTGGCCGGGAACACGGTCCTGGGCGACGGGTTCCATCAGGTCAACATCTTCCTCTACGACCTGGAAACCGACACCGCGTCCATGGCCGATTCGACCCTTTACGAGCTGAAATCGCTCTACATTCCGACCCTTCCGGCCTATGAGGTCTATCCGTCCATGCTGCTGAACCTGACCCGGCTGGGCGCGCTGCGCGACCGGGTGGCTGACCGCACGTCCGGCACCATGGCGGGGAGCGGTGAGGTCGCTTCGCGGGCCGGTGGACCCGGTGCGGAGGGTATCGAGACCTGGGCGCGGATCGATGCGTCGCAGTTCCGGCACGGGGTCGAGGACTCGACCACCGGCACCACCTTCCGCCAGCGCGCGACGCGGGTTCAGGCGGGGCTGGACTACACCCTGCCCGATGTCGGCGGCGGAGAGCTGGTGCTCGGGTTCAATGTGCAGGCCGGGACCAGTTCGGCCACGGCGTCTTCGCCGCATATCAACGACCATCACGACGGGCGCCTGAGCAGTCGCTTCCAGGGGATCGGTGCAACCCTGACCTGGTACGGGCATGAAGGCTTCTACGCCGATGCCCAGGTGCAGGCGCTGCGCTTCTCGACCTCGCTTCCGCTCAACGAGGACCGCAACAGCGGTCGCGGGTATGCCGCCTCGGTCGAGGTCGGACAGCGCTTTGACGCGCAGGATGGCTGGAGCTTCACGCCGCAGGCGCAACTCAGCTACGCCAACGTCAGCGCATCGACCTTCGAAGGTCCCTTCGGCGAAACCGTCAGCTTCGCGGATGGCAGCAGCCTGCGCGGGCGGCTGGGCGTTTCGGCCGAGCGGCGCTGGGCCACGGCCACAGGCGAGCACGCCATCTACGGCAGCCTGGACCTGGTGCACGAGTTCCGCCCGGATACGGCCATCACCGCCGAGAACGTCGCGAGCCACACCTTCTCGCGCACGCAGCCGGCAACCGGGCTGCAGGTGGGGCTTGGCGGTTCGACCACCCTGAATGGCGGCAACACCACGCTTTACGGCGGGATCAGCGGCACTGTCGCCGGCTCCGGCAAGAGCGATGTCCGCGCCAACGTCGGCCTGTCGCTTCAGTGGTAGGGCCTTGACGGCACAGTCTTCATGGTCACGCGCCCGGGCGGTTTCCGCCCGGGCGCCGTCTTAGGTCCTGACCCATCCGGGGCGAGGTCGGAGGATCGAATGCAGGTGTTGGTGCATCGCGGTCGCCTTGCAGGCCTGGTCATCGCTGTGTTCTGGCTGTCCGTCGCGTCCGGGCTGCTGCCGCCGGTTGCCCAGGCACAGCCCGGATCGGGGCCGGATCAGATGCGCGAGACCTATCGCGACTGGATCGTGCGCTGCACACAGCCCGGCGATGGCGCTGGACCGGCACGGTGCGAGATGTCGCAGACGCTGTCGCGCGGCGGGGAATCCCCCGGCCGGGTGCTGGAGATCGTGCTTGCGCGCACCCAAGGGGGCGAGGCGCGGGTGACCTATGTGACCCCCTTCGGCGTCGATCTGGGGCGTGGGATCGAAGTGCTGGTGGATGACGCGACCGTGGACACCCAGCCCTTCCGGACCTGTCAGCCGCGCGGTTGCATCGTCACAAGCGCATTGTCGCCGCAGGGGCTGTCGCGGTTCCAGGGCGGGAGCCAGGGCATTGTCCGCATCTGGAACCTGGAGGGCGAGGCCATGGACCTGCGGTTCTCGCTCGCGGGGTTTTCGGGCGCGTGGAACCGATTGGCGGAGTTGTGAGCGCCTTGTCCATCAGAGACCCGTCGAGCGGCAAGGCTGATGGCGCGCCGATTGCCGCCAGGCGGAAAAGCGGGCAGATTGCGCATCGGAACAAGGGGCCAGTCGCCCGGCGGCGATAGGGAATTTACGGTCCGGGGCGCTTGATGCTCCGGGTGGAAAGGCGCGGTTCCGGCCAGTCGGAACGGGACGGAACCACGGCAGAGCATTCAGAAGAAGGGATGGCGCATGGCCGACACCAAAGACACCGGGCAAGTGGCAAAGGGCACGGTCACAACGGGGGCCGCCAAGGAGAAGCCCAAGGTGGATTATTCGATGTCCGGCGGTCTGGTCGGACGCATGGCGCGGATGAATCTGTCGATTGCCTTCAGTTCCTATCAGTCCGGCATCCTCTACATGCTGGGACGCAGCCCCAAGGGCGGGGCGCACCTGCACCAGTCCGGCCAGCCCAAACCAATGGGGCTGAGCTATGACGGCAAGGGGCATCTGTGCCTGACCGGAGCGTTCCAGGTGATGCGCTATGAAAACGTGCTCGCCCCGCATGAGCGGATCAACCATGTCTTCGACGCCTGTTTCGTGCC
>SKMI01000170.1 GCA_007121115.1 Paracoccaceae bacterium
CATCGAAGCTGTAGCGCAGCGCCATGGCGAAGCTGAGGATGCAGGCGATGGGGTTGGCCTTGCCATGCCCGGCAATGTCGGGGGCGGAGCCGTGGACGGGTTCGTAAAGCGCCTTGGGCCGCCCGTTGGCCATGGGCGCGCCGAGCGAGGCGGAGGGCAGCATGCCGAGGCTGCCGGTCAGCATCGCGGCCGCATCGGACAAGAGGTCCCCGAACAGGTTGTCGGTGACGATCACGTCGAACTGCTTCGGCCAGCGGCAAAGCTGCATGGCGCCGGCATCGGCATACATGTGCGACAGCTCCACATCCGCGTATTCGTCGGCGTGGACCTTGCTCACCACCTCGCGCCACAGGATGCCGGATTCCATCACATTGGCCTTCTCCATCGAACAGACCTTGTTCGACCGCTTCCGTGCCAGTTCGAACGCCGATCGCGCCACGCGGGCGATTTCGGATTCGGTGTAGCGCTGGGTGTTGATGCCCACGCGCTCGCTGCCCTCGACCACGATCCCGCGCGGTTCGCCGAAATAGATGCCCGAGGTCAGTTCGCGGACGATGACGATATCGAGCCCCGCCACCACCTCGCGTTTCAGGCTGGAGAAATCGGCCAGCGCGTCGAAGCACTGCGCCGGGCGCAGGTTGGCGAAAAGGTCCATCTCCTTGCGCAGGCGCAGAAGCCCGCGCTCGGGCTTCACGCTGAAGTCCAGATCGTCGTATTTCGGCCCGCCCACGGCGCCCAGCAGTACCGCGTCGGCGGCCTGCGCGCGGTCCATGGTCGCATCCGTCAGCGGCGTGCCATGGGCGTCATAGGCCGCGCCGCCGACCAGATCCTCGCTGACCTCGAACTGCAGACCCTGGCCGCCGAACCAGTCGATGACCTTGCGCACTTCGGCCATGACCTCGGGGCCGATACCGTCGCCGGGCAGGATCAGGATGGAGGGGGTGGACATGGCGCGCGCTCCTTTCGCAACTGGACGAAGCACCGCTAGGGCACGGCGTCGGAAGCGTCAAGCGCCGCTGGCGTCAGGCAAACTCGTGCATGTGCCCGGTCAGGATGCCGGTCATGTCCACCCCGGCCACGTCAGCGGTCAGATCGGCGATGGCGGCTCCGGTGTCGTAATCGACCGAAGTGCGGTCCATGTCTTCCGTCAGGGCCTCGGTATCCACAAACACCCAGCGCGGTCCGTAATCGCTTTCCAGCCCCACCGCCGCGCGCAGCACCTCGAGTGCGTCGAAAACATCGATCTGCCCGTTCCCGTCCATGTCCGCCGCAACATAGGCTTCCGGCGTGGCGGGGCCGAAGGAGGGCTCCAGCCCCACAGCCAGGCGCAGCACGTCGAGGGCATCGAACACCGTTGGGCGCCCATCCTCCTGCGGGTCATGCGCGCGCGTGGCGTCCAGCCGTCCGCCGCTGGCGACGTCCGGGTGCAGGCTGAAAGCGCCATCAACGTCGGTGGTGAAGGCATGGGCGGGCGTATCCGCGCCGTCATGGGTCAGATGCACGGTGGTATTGCCAAGCGCGTCACCATCAAGACCGACGATGGTTCCCGAAAGCGCGTGCGGACCGTTGCCGGGACCAGGTAGCGAATCGGGATCGGGATCGGGATCGGGATCCGGATCGCCCAGCCCGGGCAGGTCGCCGTCACTGAACCGCAGCGTCTGGATGCCGGTCAGCGTGTTGGTGCCCTGCGCGGTGGTGTCGGTGCGTTGGTCCGTAACGGTGATGGTCCCGGCCTCGATGGTGATCTCGTAATCCGTCTGCACGCCCGAAAACAGCGCGATATTGCTACCGCCCCCGCCGTCGATCACGTTGTTGCCGCGCCCGACATGGAGCACGTTGTCGCTCTCGTTGCCGGTGAGCGACAGGTCGGCCACGCCCAGCAGCCCGGCTTCGATCACCCCATCCCCCAGCACCAGATCGCCCGAGGACATCAGCCGCAGCCCGTCCACCAGATCGAGCTTCACATTGCCTTCCGACAGGTCCACCTGCGCCGAGAGCATGGTGCCCTCCCAGTCGAAACTGACCTCGACTTCGGCCGCCGCAAGCGCCAGCGCATAGCCCCCGGCGGCGGCGCTTGTCACGGCGTCGCCGTTGACGGTGATACCCACGCCGACCACGCCCTCGCCGATGCTGTAGAAGCCGTCCTCGTTGTCATCAGTATAGATGACGCCGGTCAGGAACTGGCTGCCGCCCTGACCCACGAACTTGTTGGTGATCATCGAGGCGTTGAAGGTGGTGCCGTTCGACGCCGTGAACTGCCCCGCCACCTGGGCGATCCCGATTTCGTCGAACATGTGGTTCAGCATGTTCTGCCGGTGCCCCGCGCTCTCGAACAGGCCGCGGTGCTGGCCCGGGATCACGAGGTCAAGATTGAGCGGCCCGGTTGTGCCGCTCCAGCTGAGGTTCTCGCCGGTGGCCCATGGCGGCGTCAGGTCCAGCACGGCGGTGATCCGGTCGGTGGCGCTGCTTCCGCCCGCGCCAGTGTGCGAGAAGGTGTTGGTATCCAGCATCCATTGCGAATGGGCCGCTGAGGCTTCGGCCAGAACCTCGTTCGGCGCAAGTGGCTGCCGGGCCTCGTCGGTCAGGGTGCCGCTGGGGAGGCCGTCGTTCAGGTCAATCCCATGGCGCGCGGCCTCAGCCAGCGGATCCAGCCGGGCACGGTTGACATATTCGAGAAACAGTTGCTCGGCTGGGGTCATCGGCACAAGACTTCTCACGATACAAACTGACGCCGATCAAGAAACCAGATGATGGCGGAATTTTGGCGAATTCATTCAAGCGCCATGTCAACTACCCGCAGATTTTGTGCAACTTAGGCAGTGTGCCGCGCTGGGTCATGCGGATCAGATCAGGCCCGGCGTGCGTCCATGCTGGTGATGCCCAGCGCCGACAGCACTTTTGCCTCGATATCCGGTGCGTTCATCCCGGCGATGGCATACATGTCCCTCGGGCTGGCCTGATCGATGAAGGTGTCCGGCAGGACCATGGAGCGGTATTTTAGGCCGCGGTCGAACGCGCCTTCCTCGGCCAGAAGCTGCGCCACATGGCTGCCGAAGCCGCCGATGGAGCCTTCCTCGATGGTGATCAGCGCCTCGTGCCCGGCGGCCAGTTGCAGGATCAGGTCGCGGTCCAGCGGCTTGGCGAA
>SKMI01000196.1 GCA_007121115.1 Paracoccaceae bacterium
CGCCAGGGCGCCGGGCGGGGCTGCTTCAATGAGCGGGCTCGCCTCACCCGCAGCCAAGGCGCGCGCAGCGGAGGAAGGTCTTGATCTGGCCCGAGTCATCGGCTCCGGTCCCGGCGGGGCGGTGCTGCTGGCGGATGTGGAGGCGCATCTCAAGGAGGCCCCGGCGCCCGCGAAGCCCCCAGAGACACTTGCCGACAAGCCCGCCCGCAAGGGCAAGCCCGGGCTCGACATGGCCGAGATGCGCCGCGCCATCGCCGCTGCCATGTCCCGCGCCAAGCGCGAGATCCCGCATTACTACCTCTCGCACCGGATCGACCTGCAGACGGCGCAGGACTGGCTGGCAGCCACCAACGCCGAACGCCCCCCTGACCGGCGCCTGCTCATGGGCGCGCTGCTGATCCGCGCTACGGTGCGGGCGCTGGGGAAGGTGCCAGAACTCAACGGCCGGTTCGAAGGTGAAGAGTATGCCCCGAGCGAGACCATCAATTGCGGCATGGCCGTGGCCATGCGCGGCGGTGGGCTGATCGCCCCCGCGATCATGGATTCACGCGACAAGGGCCTCGATGACATCATGGCCGCCATGCGCGATCTGGTCGCCCGCACCCGTGCCGGCCGGCTGAGGAACAGCGAGGTGACGCAGGGCACGCTGACCATCTCCAGCCTGGGCGAAAACGGCGTCGATGCGCTTTTCGGCGTCATCTACCCGCCGCAGGTGGCGCTGGTGGGCTTTGGCAGCCCGCGCCCGGAACCCGTGGCCCATGACGGCACCGTGGCCGCGCGGCTTTGCGTCACCGCCACGCTGGCCGCCGATCACCGGGTCAGCGATGGCCGACGTGGGGCCGCTTTCCTTGCCGAAATCGAACGACTGTTGCAGGAGCCAGACACGCTATGACACCCGAAGACATCCGCGCCGCCTTCATCGAGGATCTGACCTCGGTCGCACCGGACATCGACCCCGACACACTGGACGATGACGAGCATATGCAGGACGACCTGGGCCTCGATTCCATGGATTTCCTGAACCTGGTCAGCGCCTTGCACAAGCGTTTCGGCCTGCCGATCCCCGAGGCCGATTACCCCGAACTTGCCACCACCACCAAGGCAGTGCGCTATCTGGGCAAGGCGTTGGCGGTCTGAGGGACATGCATCGCGTGCTGACAAGGGCGCAGCTGGCGCTCTGGCTGGCGCTGGCCTTGCTGACCGCCAGCCTTGCCCCGGCAAAGGCCGACTTGCCCGCCACGGATGGCCCGGTGCTGCACGTATTCTGGAGCCTGACCTGCCCGGTCTGCCTGCGCCAGAAGCCCTGGATCGACGGGCTGGAGGCCCGCTTTCCGGGGCTGCAGGTCGAGCTGATGGAGTTGTCTCGCTCGGACCGCCACCATGCGCGCTTTGAAGCGATGGCAGCTGAACGCGGCATCCGGGCCGGATTCGTGCCGACGCTCATGCTTGGCAGCCGCGCCTGGGTCGGCGACACGCCGGCCCAGCGCACCGAGATCGAGGCGGCGATCAGCGCGGCGCTCACGGGAGCCGCGCTTGCCGCCGACGATGCCCTGCGCCTCCCGTTCCTGGGCGAGGTCGACACGGAATCGGCCTCGCTTGCCGGGATCACGGCGCTGATCGCCTTCGTCGATGGCTTCAACCCCTGTTCGCTCTGGGTGCTGACGCTGCTTCTGGGGATGGTCATCGCGTCAGGGTCACGCAGGCGGGTGGCGGTGGTTGGCATCAGCTTCCTGCTGACCACGGCGCTGATCTATGGCGCCTTCATCGCCGGGCTGTTCAGCGTCATGGCATGGGCCTTCGCGATGCCATGGGTGCGCTGGGCAGTGGCGCTGTTCGCGCTGGCCTTCGGATTGGTCAGCATCAAGGACTATTTCTGGTACGGACGCGGGATCAGCTTTTCAATTCCCGAGGCGCAGAAACCCGGCATCTATGCCCGCCTCCGCCGCCTGCGGCAGGAAGATCTGAACACGCCCGCGCTGATCGCCGCGACCGTGGCCATGGCGGCGGGCATCGCGTTGGTCGAACTGCCCTGCACGGCGGGGTTTCCGGTGGTCTGGTCCGGGATCCTCGCTGACCGTGGCCTGACAGCAGGGGCAGGTTTCTGGGGGTTGCTGGCGCTTTACGTGCTGATTTATCTGGGCGTCGAACTGACAATATTCGCAGTGGCCGTCACCGGCATGAGCCTGGGCCGGATGGGCGAACACCACGGCCGCGCGCTCAAGCTGATTGGTGGCGTGGTGATGGTGGCGCTGGCCGGGGCGCTGGCATTGCACCCGTCGATGATGGAGGACCTTGTCGCCTCGTTGCTGCTGTTCGGCGGGGCACTTGCGTTGGCGCTGGCCTTGCTGGTGATTGGACGTCGTCACACTGCATGAAGCAGGATGCAGCCGGCCGCATGGCCAGACGCCCCCTACCCCGCGATCCGCCCGCCGCGCAGAGTGCTTCACATGGAAAAGTCTTGCCATCATCGAAGCGCGTGGGGCACGCTGGAATCCGGCCCCATCTCCAATACTTCGCGTGGCATGACCAAGAGCATTGACGGCATCATCTGGCAGGCCGATGCGGATACGCTTCGCTTTCACCATGTCAGCGGCAGCGTAAGCGATATCCTCGGCTACAGCGCCGAGGACTGGCTTTCCACGGACGATTTCTGGCAGTCGAGGCTGCATCCCGAAGACGCCGACAGGATCATCGAGACCTGCGTGAACCTGAGCCGGCAGCGCCTCCCCCACAGGCTCACCTATCGCATGATCGCGGCCGACGGGCGCGAGGTCTGGCTTCAGGACAACGTCAAGGTGGTCGAGGACGGCGCGCAGGCAACGCTTTTCGGGATCATGATCGACGTTACCGATTTTTTCGAGGAACGTCGGACACTCGAGGCGGCCAGCCGACAGAACGCGCATTACCGCGCGCTCTATGACCTCGTCCCCGTTGCCATCTGGGAAGAGGACTGGACCGACGTTCTGGCAGAACTTCGCCGTCTTCATGCGCAGGGGATCAGCGACATCGGCGCGCATGCGCGCGATACACCGGGGTTCACGCAGTCCATGCTGGACCGGCTGCGGGTGCTTGCGGTCAACGCCGGTGCGGTCGACATGTTTCGCGCCGCGAATGCGGCGGA
>SKMI01000334.1 GCA_007121115.1 Paracoccaceae bacterium
GATCGCGCAGAGCCCGACACGCGCGCGGAATCGGTTGCGGCCCGCGCCCCTGCCGCCGCACCGCCCGTGTCGGAGGCCGCGCCTGTGCCCCCAGCGGGGGCGCCTGTGCCGGAGCCCGCCGCACCGGTGCCCGCCCCCGACGATTCTGCACCACAGACCGGAGAGAGCCGACCGCCATCGGCGCCGCCAACCATGGTGCCTCCGACCGAGCCGCCTTCAACCGGCGCGCCTCCAACCGCCGCACCCGCCCGTGTTGCGCCGGAACAGACGCCCCGCGAACGGGTCAGCGCCGAACCGGAACAGATGGCGGCGCTCGCCCCGGTGGACGAGGACGCCGAACGCATGACCGGGCAGGCAGCCGGCGACCTGGCCGCGCCGAGCGATGAGGGCGAGGCCACCCCGGACGCCCGCGATCTCTATGCGCAGGTGCTTGACCATCTGCGCAGCCTCGAGCCCGAACCCTGCTTCACCGCGCTGCCCGCCCTGGCCGAAGACAACAGCCTGCGGTTCGAGGTGTTCGGCGCCACCGACGCGCAACTGCAGGATTTCCGCAGCGGGATCGAGGCGCGCACCGGGCTGATCCCCGGCATGGTGATGCGGCCGATCACCGAGGGGCAGTGCGAAACCGTCGATTTCGTCCGCCGCGCCCCGGATTATCCCGCCTACAACCTGTATTTCACGCTCGAGAATCGCGAGATCGAAAGCGGCAGTCAATTGAGTGGTCGCATTCACAACAGTTTCGGACGGCAGGTTCATTTGCTGCTGGTCGACAATGCCGGGCGGGTGCAGCGGCTGGATACTTTCCTGCAGTTCGCAGGCGGCACGGCGTCGTTCGATATCCCGATGACGCTGCGCGGCAGTCCGGTCGACACCTTCCAGTTGCTGCTTGCGCTGGCAGCACCTTCGTGGCTGGAAAGCGTCCGTGCGGTCACCGAACCGACCGAGGCGCGTGACTTCTTCGCGGCGCTCAATCGCGAAATGGATGAACGCAGCATCGCGCCGGACATATCGCTTATTGCTTTTTCCGTGCGCTAGGCGCAGCATCCTATCTTTCTTTCAATTGACATCGCAGGCCTTCTCTGGCTTCATATTCTCTCAAACAGGGGAAAGTTTTCATGTCAGACTCAGCGCGCAAATTTCTGAAGCGGAACCGGCCGCCGCGGGTGAATATCTCGTATGAAGACCCGTACGAGGCCGAGAGGAACGTCGAGCTTCCCTTCGTCATGGGGGTGATGGCCGATCTGTCCGGCAACGCTTCGGAGAAAGAGAAGCCGAAGATCGCCGACCGGAGCTTCACCAACGTCGACATGGAGAATTTCGACGACTTCATGGCCAGCGTCGAACCCGCCGTCAGCTTCACCGCCGAAAACAAGCTCGGCGGCGAGGAGGGCGAGAAGCTGGGCGTGTCCCTGAAGTTCTCGAAGATGGAGGACCTGGAACCCGGCAAGATTGCCCAGCAGGTTCCGGCTCTGAAGGCGCTTCTGGATGCCCGGCAGCAGTTGAGCAACCTGCAGCGTTACATGAACGGCAAGTCGGCGGCGCAGGAGATGCTCAAGAAGTTGCTGTCCGACCCGGAGCTGATGAAGATGCTCGAGAAGAAGGCCGCCGACGAGGGCGGCGAGGCCGAGAGCAAGGATTGACCGTTGACGGCCGTCTGCCCGCGCTGCGACAGGCGGCGTCGTGGTGATGTGATTTGAACCCAGAGGAAGGCCAGGAATGGAGCAGGAAACCCAGCGCGCCGCTGAGGCCGATGTCGGTGTCGAGGATTTTTCGGCGCTTCTGAAGCAGAGTTTCAAGCCTCGGACGGCTGATGCCGAAACCGAAGTCGAGAATGCGGTCAGCACGCTTGTAAAGCAGGCGCTGAATGATCAGTCGGTGGTCAAGGATGACATCATCGACACGGTGGACGAGATCATCGCCCGGCTGGACGAGAAGCTGTCCGAGCAGATGAACGTCATCCTTCACAATCCCGAGTTCCAGAAGCTCGAAAGCGCCTGGCGCGGACTGGATCATTGCGTGCGCAACTCGGAACCTGACGCCACGATGAAGGTGCAGGTTATGAACGTGTCCAAGTCCGAGCTTGAGCGCGAGTTGCGGTCCTATCGCGGTGCGAAATGGGATCAGAGCCCGCTGTTCAAGAAGATCTACGAGGGCCAGTTCGGCCAGTTGGGCGGCGAGCCGTTCGGCTGTCTGATCGCCGACTATCAGTTCGACCATTCGGGCGCCGACGTGAACGTGCTGCGCGAGATGGGCAAGATCGCCGCCGCCTCGCTGGCGCCGTTCATCGCCAATGCCGCGCCCAACCTGATGGGGTTCGACAACTGGAACGAGGTGACGAACCCGCACGACCTGAGCACGATCTTCGAAACCCCCGATTATGCCGGGTGGAAATCGCTGCGCGACAGCGAAAACTCGCGCTACGTGGCCCTGTGCATGCCGCGCGTGATGGCGCGTGCACCCTATGGTCAGGACAGCGCCCCGGTCGAGGAATTCAACTTCGAGGAGGAAACCGACGGCCACACCGGCGAGAAATACTCGTGGATGAGCGCGTCCTATGCCATGGCGGCGAACATTGCCCGCGCGCACAAGGAGTATGGCTGGACGGTGCAGATCCGCGGCGTCCAGTCCGGGGGCGAAGTCATCAATCTGCCGGTGCACACCTTCAACACGGACGACGGCGGCGTGGACATGAAGTGCCCGACCGAAGTTGCGATCAGCGACCGGCGCGAGGCCGAACTGTCCAAGTCCGGGCTGATTTCGCTTATCCACCGGGCCAACACCGACAAGGCCGCCTTCATCGGCGCCCAGTCGCTCTACAAGCCCAAGAAATACGCTGACCCCGAGGCGACCGCGTCGGACAATCTGTCCTCGCGCATTCCCTATATCTTCGCGGTGTCACGCTTCTCGCACTACCTGAAGGTGATGGTGCGCGACAAGATCGGTTCGACCAAGGAACGCGATCAGTTGCAGCGCGAATTGCAGAACTGGATTGCGCAGTATGTGCATGCATCCCCTTCCAACGCGACCGAGGCAGAAAAGGCGCGCAAACCGCTGGCGGGGGCGAAAGTGCAGATCGTGGAGGATCCCGAGAACCCGGGATACTACCTCGGCAAGTTCTTTCTGCGGCCGCATTTCCAGCTGGAAGGCATGGACATCGGCATGAGCCTGGTTTCGAAACTGCCGGGCAAGTAACCACGTGGGGCGTTTCGGAACGAGCATTCACTTTTTTTGAGCAAAGGAGCACAATATGGCTGTTGACATGACTCTCGTCATCGACGGGATCGAGGGCGAAACCCAGAAGAGCCAGTGGGAGTCTGAAGGCGGTATCGACCTTGAGGACTGGTCCTGGAACATGACCCAGAGCGGAACCACCCATGACGGCACCGGGGGTGGCTCGGGCCGCTGCAACGTCGGCGACATCAATTTCACCAAGCGGGTGGACAAGGCGTCGGCGGACCTGATCAAGGCCTGCGTCACGGGGAAGCATATCCCCAAGGCCGAGCTTCACGTCCAGAAGGCGGACGGCGACGAGCAGATGGAGTACTTCAGGATCGAAATGAAGATCATCATCGTGTCGTCCTACACCACCGGGGCGGGCAAGGGCGATGATGATACGGTTTTCGAGAACCTGTCGCTGAACTTCCGTGAGTTCAAGGTGGTCTACACCCAGCAGGACGAGACGGGTGCCAAGTCCGGCGAAAACGAAGTCGCCTACGATATCGCGCAAAGCAAGCTCGTCTGAGCGCGTTTCCCGGCTTCTGGTCGTCCCGGCCCCGGTTTCCGGGGTTGGGGCGCCCTGCTTTACATAGTTTTTCTGCTTCGGGTGACCTGCTCCGCAGTCGCAGCGCGTCTGGTTATGCGTCTTGAGGCGCTGCAATGGCCCGAAGCGCGGCGGTGCTACCATGAGCAAAGACAAGAAAACCCGACACCTCAGGCCGCTGCAGATTCCCCTGATGTATGCGTTCAGGGATGCTGCGGAACGCGGGGATTCCCGCCGTGAAGAGCATGTTCAGGATTCCTCGGGCGCTCGGGTTCTGACCGAACGCGGGTCTGTGCGGCGGCGTGGGGCCAACGAGAATCAGCTCAAGCGCAATCTGGATGTTGACCTTGGACATCTGCTCAACACCGTCAACCTGGCCTCGGCCATCGACCTTTCGCCATATCCGCATGTCGCGCGTTCGGTGCTGAATTACGGTGTGAGCGACATGACGCACCTGACTTCCGATGCGCTGGTGGACCGCGAAGTCTCGCGGAACATGCGCGAGACCTTGCGCAATCATGAACCGCGCCTGCTGTCATCCTCGGTCGAGGTGGAGCAGGGCGAGGAGTTCGACGAGATCAACCAGCGCATTTCGCTTCAGATCAGCGCCGAAATGCTGTGCCGCCCCGTTGATGTGCCGCTGGAGTTCACGGCCGAAATCGACATGGGGTCTGGCAAGGTGAAGCTGATGAACCTGGCCGGGTCCGGGTCCGGACGGGGGGCCAGGGATGCGGAGTGATCCATGAAGCAGGAATTCCTCGATGCCTATGAACGCGAACTGAGCGTGCTCTATGAACGGGTCGAGGAATTCGCCAGCACCTATCCCGGCATTGCCGAACGCCTGGGCGGGCTGACACGCGACAAACTGGACCCGGGACTGGCCGGGCTGCTGGAGGGCTCGGCCTTTCTGGCCGCGCGGGTGCAGACCAAGCTGAACGCGGAATTCGACACCTTCACCACGGCGCTGATCGATCAGCTTCTGCCCGATTATCTGGCCCCCACGCCGTCGGCGATGATCGCGCAGGCCACCCCGAATTTTCAGGAACGTGATCTGGCCAAGGGCGTGCGCTTTGCCAAGGGCAGCTATCTTGACGCCGATTACGTGGAGCGGGACCAGCGCATCTCGTGCCGGTTCCGGCTGGCGTCCGACCTGGTACTCTGGCCGCTGCAGCTTTCGCGCGGGGAGTATTTCACCGGACCCGCCCCGTTGCAGGCGCTGGGACTGGAAGTCGGCGAGGGCACGGTCGGCGGGCTGCGGCTGTCGTTCTTTCACCGCACCGCGCAGAACGTGACCGACCCCGATTCCGACGCCGCCCGCGCCGCCCCGCCGGTAAGCACCATCGGCGCCAAGTCGCTGCCGATCTTCCTTTCGGGTCAGTTGAGCGACATGGTCACGCTTTATGAACAGTTTCTGGCCAATTGCCCGCGCATCACCTTTCGCTGGCAGGATCAGAACGGCGACTCGGTCTTCGCCTCGGCGCCTGATAGCATGATCCAGCCCGTGGGCTTTGACCTCGATGAATCGCTCTATCCCGAGGATGGGCGCATTTTCAGCGGGTTCTCGCTCCTGCGCGAATTCATGACCCTGCCGCAGAAGTTCCTTGGCATCCGGCTGGCGGGGCTGGAGCGGATTCTGCCGCGCATCCCGGCCCCGGCCTTTGACATCCTGTTCGAGTTTTCGCGCGCACATTCCCGGCTTGGCGCCACGGTCAAGGCCGAGAATTTCGCGCTCTATGCCGCCCCGGCGGTCAACCTCTTCGAAGAGCGCTGCGCCCGCGTCCGGGTCGGTCCGGAACATACCGAATACCTGGTCACGCCCTCGTCGTTTCCGCAGGTGAACTATGAAATCCACCGCATCATGTCGGTGGACGCGAATTTTCTGGGCCAGCGCGAGAAAGCGCCGGTCTGGCCGATTTATGCGCTGCCCCCGGACAACACCAAGCCGGATGAGGCGCTCTATTTCTCCACCCGGCGGCGCCCGCGGCGGATGACCTCGCATGAACGCCGCTTCGGTGCGTATGGCGATTACATGGGTACCGAAACCCTGATCAGCCTGCATGAACCGGCGCAGATCGACAGCGCGTTTCGCGTGCAAAGCCTGCAGGTGCGCGCGCTATGTTCCAACCGGCACCTGCCCGCGCAATTGCCCATCGGACGCAACGCCGCCGATTTTCACTTGCGCGATGATGTGACCGTGCCGTTGACCTGCATCGCCGGGCCGACCCGGCCGCGCGAATCGATCCTGGAAGCAGACAGCGATTCGCCCCGGCTGGGCGGGCGTGGGGCGCGGCTGTGGCAGTTGATCAGCTTTCTGAGCTTCAACCAGTTCGGGTTGAAGGACCGCCATCGCGGCGACCCGGCGGCGGGCCTGCGCGAGGTGCTGTCGCTCTGCGCCGACATGTCGGATGCGGTCTCCGAAACCCAGATACAGGGGCTGCGCGGTGTCGCATCGCGCCCGGTGGTGCGCATGGTGCGGCGCGCGGACGGGTTTGCGCCCGCACGCGGGATCGAGGTGACGCTGACCTTCGACGAGCGCAATTTCGAAGGCTCGGGCATTGCGCTCATCGGTGCGGTGCTGGACCGGTTCCTGGCCGATTATGTCAACGTGAACTCCTTCACCGAAACCGTGATCCGGTCGGAACGGCGCGGCGAGGTGATGCGCTTTCCGCCGCGCTCGGGCACGGGGCCTGTCCTTTGACCCAGGATACGGTCACCCGCCCGCCGGTTGATCCGGCAACGCCCGCGCCAGCCCGCCGCGCGGGGGCGCGCCCGTTGCCGCGCAACTGGTCCGAGATCCTGCAGCACGAGCCGTGGCGCTTCAGCTACCTGTCGCTGATGCGTGAGCTGGAGCGTTCGGCGCGCGACAAGCCCCCCATCGGGCGGTCGCAGGTGATGACGCAGGAAATCGCCATCCCGGTGCAGGAGCCCTTCATGGCGTTTCCGTCCTGCAACGTGGTGGCGACGCAGTGGAACGCGGGCAAGCCGGTGCGGGTCGAAGTGCAGTTTCTGGGCTTTTTCGGTCCGCAAGGCGCGTTGCCACTGTCATCGACGGTTGAGGCGTATCAGTGGAAGGTCTTTCGCAACGACCCGGCCTTCGCCGAATTCACCAACCTGCTGTCCACGCGGTTTCTGCAGCTTTTCTACCGCGCCTGGGCCGATGCGCGTCCCATCGTCCAGCTTGACCGCCCCGAGCATGACCGCTTCCGCGACTGGCTGGGCTCCTTCATCGGGCTGGGCACGCCCGCGCTTAAGGACCGCGACGATATCCCCGATATCGTCAAGCTGCGCTTCGTCGGCCTTCTGGGCAGCCGCGTGCGCAGTGCCGCGCGGCTGGTGCAGATCATGCGCGAGATGCTGGGCCTGAATGTCGAGTTGCACGAGCGCGTCGGCACCTGGCTGGAGTTCGAGCCCAGTGACCGCAGCAGTCTGGGCAGCCCTCGTGCGGTGCTTGGGCAGACCACGGTGCTGGGCAGCCGCTCCTTCAGCGTCAATGACAAGGTGCGGCTGATCATCCACACCGACACGCTGGAAGAATACGGCCGTTTCCTGCCCGGCGGCAGCTATTTCGAGGTGGTGGCGGGGTTCCTGCATTTCTACCTCGGTCAGACCACCGAGATCGAGGTCGGCCTGACCCTGCCGGTCAGCAAGCTGCCCGCGACGAAGCTGGGACAGGCGGGGCAGCTTGGCTGGACCAGCTTCGTGCCCGCCGAAAGCGAGGGCGCCGGAACCGACGACACCGACCAGGAACGCCGCATCTGCGCGGTGCTTTCCGCCGAGCATCTGAAACAATCCAGGATCGAAAGGGCCGCGTGACGGGCAAGAAGCGCGTGGCTGAAAACAGGGACATGGACAATGACGGAAATCAGCCTTGAAACAGTCGCCGGAAAGCTCAACCGCGTGGGCTATGACGCCTTCATGCAGGCGCTGCGCCATGCCAAGAACGAGGGCAACCGCAATCTGGAGCTTTCGCACTGGATCTATCACATTCTGGCCAATGATCGTTCCGACATCTCGGTCACGCTGATCCTGGAAGGGATCGACAAGGGCCGGATCATGGCCGATTTCGAGCGCGCCATCGGCGGCTTCCGCAAGAACGTGACCGAAATGCCCGGCATCTCGGCGCATCTGGCCGATGCGCTGGACCGGGGCTGGCACTACGCAACACTGCTGTTCGGCGAAGCACAGATCAGGACCGGGCACCTGCTGATCGCGATTCTGCGCACCAAGGAACTGAAACAGGCCGTGGTTCAGGTCTGCCCCATGCTTGGCGCGCTGGACACCGAGAAGCTGGTCGCCGAATCGCGCAAGCTCTGGGCCGGGTCCGAGGAAGAGGACATGCGCCCGATGGACGGCACCGGCATCGGTGCGGGGGCCGGGGATGCGGGCGGTGCGGCAGCGGCGGGCGATGGCGCGCCGCGCTCGGGCACGCCGCTGGGGCGCTTCTCGGTCGACATGACGGCGCAGGCGGAGTCGGGCAAGATGGACCCGATCGTCGGTCGCGACGATGAAATCCGCCAGATCATCGACGTGCTGATGCGGCGGCGCCAGAATAACCCGATCCTGACCGGCGAGGCCGGGGTGGGCAAGACCGCCGTGGTCGAAGGTTTCGCGCAGGCGCTGGCCTCGGGCAACGTGCCGCCCGCGCTGCAGGGGGTGCGGTTGCACGCGCTGGACATCGGGCTGATGCAGGCGGGGGCGTCCATGAAGGGCGAGTTCGAGCAGCGCCTGCGCTCGGTCATCGACGAGGTGCAGCAAAGCCCCACGCCGATCATCCTGTTCATCGACGAGGCGCATACCCTGATCGGCGCGGGCGGCGCGGCAGGCACCGGCGATGCCGCGAACCTGCTCAAGCCTGCGTTGGCGCGCGGGACGCTGCGCACGGTGGCGGCCACCACCTGGGCCGAATACCGCCAGCACTTCGAAAAGGACCCTGCGCTGACCCGCCGCTTCCAGCCGGTGAACGTGGACGAGCCCAACATCTCGCGCGCCTGCACCATGCTGCGCGGCATCCTTGCGCCGATGGAGGCGCATCACAAGGTCCGCATCTCGGACGAGGCGGTGGTAGCGGCGGTAAACCTGTCGGCGCGCTACATCCCCGCGCGGCAACTGCCCGACAAGGCGGTGTCTTTGCTGGACACCGCCGCCGCGCGCGTGGCCATCAGCCAGTCCGCCGAACCCGCCACCATCGGCGATCTGAAGGCCGAGATCGCGGCGCTGGAGCGCGAACTGGCCGCCAAGGAGGCCGAGGCCGACCTGGGCCGCGTGAACGACGAGCGTATCGCCGAGATCCGCGAGGCGCTGGACGAGAACGCCGCGCAACTGGCCGAGGCCGAGGCGCATTTCGCCCGCGAAAAGGCGCTGGTGGAGGATATTGTTGCGCTAAGGGAAACAATTGCCCAGGGCGGCGCCGGGGCGCCCGCCGAAACCCCCGAACCGACCCCCGCCGCATCCGAGGCGCCCGCAGCCGCATCACCCGATCCCGAATCGGAGCCGGAGCATCATGTCGAGGCGCGGATCAGCGTGGGCCTGTCGGCAGCGGACCCCGATGCGGAACTGGCGTCTGCGGCGACCGAGGTTGCGGACACCGGCATCGACTCGCCCGGCGGGGACGCGGACGCTCCGCCCTCTGCCGCGCCCGACCCCGTTGCCGAGCCGAACCCGTTTCTGACGCCTGCCCCCATTGCCGAACCTGTTGCCGCGCCCGACCCGGTCGCCCCCGCCCCGCCAGCGGGCGGCGGGCCGCGCGATGCGCTGGCGGCGAAGGTCAAGGAACTGGAAGCCGGCGACCCGGACAAGCGCATGATCTATGCCCATGTGGACGAACAGGCCGTGGCCTCGGTGGTGTCGGACTGGACGGGCATTCCCGTGGGCCGCATGGTCACCGACGAGTTGCGCGCCATCCTGACCCTGCCCAACCGGTTGCGTGAACGCGTCATCGGCCAGGACCACGGGTTGACCATGATCGCCAAGCGGATCGAAACCAACCGCGCGCGGCTGGACAATCCGGGCAAGCCCATCGGTGTGTTCATGCTCTGCGGGCCTTCGGGCGTGGGCAAGACCGAAACCGCGCTGGCACTGGCCGAGGCGATCTATGGTGGCGAGCAGAACGTCATCACCATCAACATGAGCGAGTTTCAGGAGGCCCACACCGTCTCCGGGCTGAAGGGCGCGCCGCCGGGCTATGTCGGCTACGGCGAAGGGGGGCGGCTGACCGAAGCCGTGCGCCGCAAGCCCTATTCGGTGGTGCTTCTGGATGAGGTCGAAAAGGCGCATCCGGACGTGCACGAGCTGTTCTTTCAGGTCTTCGACAAGGGGATGATGGAGGACGGCACGGGTCGGCGGATCGATTTCAAGAACACGGTGATCCTCTTGACCTCGAACGTGGGCACCGAGGTGATCATGGAAATGGCCGCCCGCGGCGACACCCGCCCCGAGCCCGAGGAGCTGACCACCGCGCTGCGCCCCTATCTGCTGGACGTGTTTCCGCCCGCGCTGATCGGCCGGATCGTCACCATCCCTTATTTCCCGCTTTCGAACGAGGTGCTGGGCGGGATCGTCAAGCTGAAGCTCGATGCCATCGCGCAGCGGATGAAATCGGGGCACAACGCGCGGCTCAGCTTCGATCCGGCGGTGATCGACCACATCGTTTCGCAGTGCAACGACCCGGACAGCGGCGGGCGCATGGTGGACAACATCATCACCAACACCATCCTGCCCGACCTGTCCCGCGCGGTGCTGACCCGTACGCTGGACGGGGTGGAGTTTTCGACGGTCGATGTGCGGATGGGGGATTCCGGGTTTGCCTATGACATCGCATGATGTCATGCCTTGACCCTGCGTCGCGCGCTGCGGGCGCAGGTGGCTTCATGCAAGGGCGCAGGACTTCCCGGCACTTACGGGGAGTTTCCTTTGTCCATTGAGCGAAATCGATTATCGTCGGTGTCAGGCATCGACGCCCCAACAGGCCGGAGTCCGCATGTCGTGGTATAGCAAGGTCGCGTGGAAGGAAGGGCTGTTCCTGCAACAGCACCATTTCCAGCAGCAGGACCGGTATCTGGAAAAGCTGATCGAGGCGCGCACGCGCTATGCCTCGCCTTACCCTTGGGGCTTTTCGCGGCTGGAAATGGACCGTGACCTGGCCGAACAGAACCTGTTCGGCCTGCGCGATGCGGCCGGGCTTTTCCCCGATGGCACGCCCTTCGACATGCCGGGCACCAGCCCGCTGCCCGCCCCCGTCCCGGTGCCCGAGGGCTCGGACGGCGCGCTGATCTGGCTGACCATGCCCATGGCCCAGCCCAACACGCGCGAGGTCGGCACCGACGACGAATCAAGCCGCGCCTCGCGCTTCTTCCTCGATCAGGAACGCATCGCCGACAGCGCCGCCGCCATGCGGCTGGAGCATGACATCGAAATCGCGCACCCGCGTCTGGCGCTGGAAGTGCGCAAGACCGCCAAGCCCGGCTTTCACTGCCTCAAGATCGCCCGCGTGGTCGAGGTGCGCGACAAGACCATCGTGCTGGACGAAACCTTTGCCCCGCCGGTGCTGACGGTGGATGCGCATCCGGTGATCTCGGGCT
This sequence comes from Paracoccaceae bacterium, assembly GCA_007121115.1. Classification (GTDB taxonomy): domain Bacteria; phylum Pseudomonadota; class Alphaproteobacteria; order Rhodobacterales; family Rhodobacteraceae; genus Rhabdonatronobacter. Next base: position 11,338 of record SKMI01000334.1, read on the forward strand.
GGATCGAACGGGTTGTGGGCTGGGTGGAGACGCGGCTGGCCTCGCTGGCGCGTTATGCCGCCGATCCGACCTCGGGCGGGGGGTTACAAGCGACCGACTACTTCATGCTGCTGCTCCTGAACCGCGAGATCAGCGGGCTGCGCTATCTGCGCGCCTCGCGCTATGTGCATCCGGCGGACCTGTATCTGACCTTCGTGCGGCTGGCGGGTGAGTTGTGGACCTTCGA
>SKMI01000054.1 GCA_007121115.1 Paracoccaceae bacterium
GTCGGCGTCCAGCGCATCGATCACGCGCATTTCCACGTTGCCGCCAAGCTGGATGTCGGTGCCGCGCCCGGCCATGTTGGTGGCGATGGTCACCGCGCCCAGCCGCCCGGCCTCGGCCACGATCTGTGCCTCCTTCTCGTGCTGGCGGGCGTTCAGGACGTTGTGCGGAATGCCCGCCTTCTGCAGCTGCGCCGAAAGCTCCTCGGATTTCTCGATCGAGGTGGTGCCGACCAGGATCGGCTGGCCCTTTTCATGCGCGGCGCGGATTTCCTCGATCACACCGTCCATCTTCTCGCCCACGGTGCGATAGACCTGATCGTGCTCGTCCTCGCGGGCGATGGGCAGGTTGGTGGGGATCTCCACCACGCCCAGGTCATATATCTCGCGGAATTCCTCGGCCTCGGTCGAGGCGGTGCCGGTCATCCCGGCCAGTTTCTCATATAGCCGGAAGTAATTCTGGAAGGTGACCGAAGCCAGCGTCACGTTCTCGGGCTGGATGGTGCAGTTTTCCTTGGCCTCAATAGCCTGATGCAGCCCGTCCGACAGCCGCCGCCCGGCCATCATCCGGCCCGTGAATTCGTCGATCAGCACCACATTGCCGTCGCGGACGATGTAGTTCTGATCCTTGTGGAACAGCTTGTGCGCGCGCAGGCCCTGGTTGACGTGATGCACCAGCGTGGTGGATTCCGGGTCATAGAGCGATTGCCCCTCGGGCAGAAGACCCGCCTCAAGTGCCAGCGACTCCATGAACTCGTTGCCCTCTTCGGTCAGGCTGGCGCTGCGCAGTTTCTCGTCGATGGTGAAGTGCTCTTCGCCCAGACGCGGGATCAGCTTGTCCACCGAGACATAGAGGTCCGAACGGTCCTGCGACGGTCCCGAGATGATCAGCGGCGTGCGCGCCTCGTCGATCAGGATCGAGTCCACCTCGTCCACGATGGCGAAGTAATGGCCGCGCTGGAACATCTGGTCCAGTTCCGAGCGCATGTTGTCGCGCAGATAGTCGAAACCCAGTTCGTTGTTGGTGGCATAGGTGACATCGGCGGCATAGGCTTCGCGCTTCTCCTCCTCGGGCTGCTGGGGGGCCACCACGCCGGTGGTCATGCCGAGTTTCGCATAGACCTTGCCCATCCAGTCCGCGTCTCGCCGGGCCAGATAATCGTTTACGGTGACGATATGCACGCCCTTGCCGGTCAGCGCGTTCAGATAGGCCGGGAATGTGGCGACCAGCGTCTTGCCTTCGCCGGTCTTCATCTCGGCGATATTGCCCCGGTGCAGGAAGATGCCGCCAATCAGCTGCACGTCAAAGGCGCGCAGGCCCAGCGCCCGGCGCGCGGCCTCGCGGCAGTTGGCAAAGGCTTCGGGCAGCACCTCGTCCAGGGTGGCACCGCTGCCGACCTTGTCCTTCAGTTCCTGCGTCTTGGCCACAAGGTCCTCGTCGGACATGGCCTTGAAGTCCGCTTCGAGCGCGTTGATGGCGTCGACGATGGGCCGGGTCTTCTTGATCATGCGGTCATTCGGCGTGCCGAAGACCCTGTGCGTCAATGTCCCAAAACCCAGCATGTGGTCTCCGTCTGCTCTGCCCGAACGCGCCACCGGCGCGCAATCGGTTCGATGTGCTCAAGTTTTCGTGCTGGCACCGGGGTTGCCCGTGCGCGCATGCTTCCATAGAAACGCGGCGAAGCGGGGCGGCCCCGGGCATCGCAAGGTCGTGTCGCGATGTAATGGGTGCCCCTCAGAGTGTCAATGTCGCGCGCCGGGTCAAGCGCCGGGTGTGACGCCTAAGGAGGGTTCTCATGACTTATTTTACCCGTTGGTCGCCGGTCGCTGTCGCATCCGCTCTGGGGATCGTGCTGGGCGGCGGTGCGCTCGCCGATGACGCGCCGGATGCCGAAACCGTGCTGGCCACGGTCGGCGGGGTGGATATCACGGTCGGGCACCTGATCCTGTCGCAGCAGGCGCTGCCCGAGCAGTTTCAGGCGCTCCCGCCCGAGACCCTTTTCGACCCGCTGCTGGAACAGTTGATCGAACAGACCGCGCTGATGCTGGCCGGAGAGGACGCGATCGGCTTCCGCGACCGGATCACCATCGAGAACAACCGCCGCTCAACCATCGCCAATTCGGTGCTGAACCGCGCCGCCGAAGAGGCGATCACCGAAGACAGCCTGCAGGTCGCTTATGACGCTTTTGTCACCGAGTTCGAAGCCGAGGGCCCGGTGCCGGAATACAACGCCTCGCACATCATCGTCGACACCGAGGACGCGGCGCAGGCCCTGCGCGACGAACTGGACGCCGGTGCCGATTTCGCCGAACTGGCGCAGGAGCACTCCACCGACGGGGCCGCTGCCGGGGGTGGGGCACTGGGCTGGTTCGGCCCGGGCGTGATGATCCCCGAATTCGAGGACGCCGTGGCCGAAATGGAGGTGGGCGAGATCGCAGGCCCCCTGCAGACGCAATTCGGCTGGCACCTTGTCATCCTGAACGATACCCGCGAAAGCAGCGCCCCCGCGCTGGACGAAATCCGCGCCGAGCTGGAAGACTCCATCCGGCGCGAGGCTGCGGAAGCCGAAATCGCGCGGGTCATGGAGGGGGTCGAGGTGAGCCGCACCAGCCTCGAAGGCATGTCGCCGTCGCAAGTGATGCGCCCCGAGTTGCTGGACGACTGAGCCCTCTGCGGCTAGCGTGCGGCGGACAGGAGTCGGCTCCGGGCATCGGGGCTGATGCGGCCGATTGGGGGCACCGCATGGCAAAGAAGACCGTCAAGCAGATCCGCGCCGAGATCAAGAAGCTGAAGACCCGCAAGCTCAAGACCAAGCTCAAGAAGCTGCGCGCCCTGAAAGAGGCCGAGGGCGCGGCGGATGCGCCGCAGGCCGATCTGCCCGCGGTCTCGCCACTCGCCCCCGAGGGCGGGTTTCCCGCAATCCCCCCCATCGCCGGGGTCAGCTTTGCCACTGCAGCGGCAGGCGTGCGCTATGCCGGGCGGACCGACGTGCTGCTGGTCCGGCTGGCGCCCGGGACCGCGCTGGCGGGGGTCTTCACCCGCTCGGCCACGCGGTCGGCGGCGCTGCTGGACGGGCAGGCCAAGATCGGGCGCGATAGCGACAGTGACGCGGGCGCGGCGATCGTGGTCAACTCCGGCAATGCCAACACCTTCACCGGCGCGGCGGGCGAAGCCGCCGTGCAGTCCATCGTGCAGGCCACGGCCACCGCGCTGGGCGTGCCGGCGGAGCGGGTCTTCACCTCCTCCACCGGCGTGATCGGCGAGGATCTGCCCGCTGAGCGGATCATCGGGGCCATGGACACGCTGGTGCCGGGGCTGGCACAGGGCGCCAGCGCCGAGGATGCGGCGCGCGCCATCATGACCACCGACACCTTCCCCAAGGGATCCTGCGCTGAGATCACCCTGGGTGATACGCCGGTGCGGATCGCCGGGATCGCCAAGGGCTCGGGCATGATCGCGCCGGACATGGCGACCATGCTGGCCTATGTCTTCACCGACGCCACCGTGGACCGCGCGGTGCTGCAGGAGATGCTGCACCGCACCACCGGGCGCAGCTTCAACCGGATCAGCGTGGACAGCGACACCTCGACCTCGGACACGGTGCTGCTGGCCGCCACCGGCCAGGCCCCCGCCCCCGCGATTACCGACATCGCCAGCCCCGAAGGCCGCGTCCTCGCCGCCGCGCTGGAGGTGGTGATGGCCGATCTGGCCCAGCAGATCGTGCGCGACGGCGAGGGCGCTACCAAATTCGTCGAAGTGCAGGTCACCGGTGCCGCCGATGCGGCCGATGCCCAGAAGGTCGCCCGCGCCATCGCCGACTCGCCGCTGGTCAAGACCGCACTGGCGGGCGCGGACCCGAACTGGGGCCGCGTGGTCATGGCCGTGGGCAAATCCGGCGCGCAGGCTGACCGCGACCGGCTGGCCATCCGCTTCGGCCCGCTGACCGTCGCCGAAGCCGGGCGCGTCTCCACCGCCTATGATGAAGCCGAAGCCGCCGCCTACATGCGCGGGTCCGAACTGGTCATCGGTGTCGACCTGGGGCTGGGGCACGGGGCGGCCACGGTCTGGACCTGCGATCTGACGCACCGCTATATCGACATCAACGCGGATTACCGTTCCTGATGCCTCCTTCATCTTGCCCAAAATACCCCGGGGGGAGTCCGCGTCAGCGGACGGGGGGCAGCGCCCCCCTCCTTCCTCACCAAAGGCGCGGCGCATGAAGCTGGTCCTTGTCGCCGCCGTGGCGCTGATCGACCGCGACGGCCGCATCCTGCTGGCCCAGCGCCCCGAGGGCAAATCCATGGCCGGGCTGTGGGAATTCCCCGGCGGCAAGGTCGAGCCCGGCGAGACGCCGGAAAACGCCCTGATCCGCGAATTGCACGAGGAACTGGGCATCGACACCTGGGCTTCGTGCCTCGCGCCGCTGACCTTCGCCTCGCATGGCTATGATGATTTCCACCTGCTGATGCCGCTCTTCGCCTGCCGCAAATGGGACGGCATCGTGCAGCCGCGCGAGGGGCAGCGGCTGGACTGGGTGCGCCAGGCGGCACTGCGCGACTATCCCATGCCGCCCGCCGACCTGCCGCTGATTCCGATCCTGCGCGACTGGCTGTAAGCCGGGACGCGGAATCGTGGCGCGGCTGCGGCGCGCGGGACGCCTTCGGTGTCTTTCGAATGGCGACAAGCTGGGCGGCAGAGCGCTACTGTATCGGCCATGGAAACGAAGAGTGCTGCAAGGCCATGAAAAGTCGGAAAAATTTCAAACGCTGGAGATTTTTCGCTTGGTTTTGCGCCCCGGTTCTGCCATGTTCTGGTTAACGCGCACGGGGCCGGTGGCCGCCAAAGCGCACCGATGACCGGGCGGGCGGCACAGCCGCTGCAGCCCAGACTCCGGGCGGATCGCCTGAACAACGGTCCGTTTCGTTTCTGCTCAAGTGAACGCCTTGCCCCCGGGCAAGGCGTTTCGCTTTTCCGGTTATCGCGCCTCCGCGGTGTCGGCGCGTACGCACAATTGCCCTGAACCGCCCCCCAATTCTGGCGGAAAGGTCAGGTTTGCGCCCTGCCCTTGCCGCAAACCTCCGGCAAAGGTTGGCGCAATCGTGCTCAACGCTGGAGGTCAACATGATCCCCGTCAAATCGATCAAGGTCGCCCTTGTCGCACTGGTCGGCGTGGCCGGGTCCGGTCTTGCCCTGCAGAAACTCAACGATTCGGACGCCACATCCGAGATCGCAACCGCGCCGTCCGAAACCGCCGCATTCGGCCCCGATCCCGCGCGCCCCTCGGCGCAGGATGCCGAACGCCCGGTGTCCGGCGCGCTGGTGGCCACACCGCGCCATGAAGCGCAGCCCCGAGTCGGTCATCCCCCCGGAGTTCCCTCTGAGACGCAGCCTGCGGCCCTCGAAACAGCGCCCGAAATCACCCCAACGCCCGAGGACGCGCCGCCGCTGCGCTTCGCCCAGCCCGGCAACGACCTGACAGCCCCCCCGGCGGACGCAGGGACAGCGACCACCGATGCCGCCGAAATCGCGGGTGCCGAGGACAGCACCGCCGATGCCTGCACCCCGTCACTGGACCTGACCGCGGGGCCGGCAGCGACGCTGTCGCTCATGCTGAACGCGCCGTGCCACGCCGATGCGGTGGCGGTGATCAGCCATGACGCGCTGCGCGTGGCGCATGCCATCCCCGGCGACGGGGTCCTGGACCTTTCGCTACCCGCGCTCTCGGCCGACGCCGAGATCGCGGTCGAAATCGCCGATTTGCCACCGCTGAACGCCCGGGCCACGCTCCAGGACGCCGGGCTGCACACGCGCTACGTGTTGCAATGGGAGGGAGAGGCCGAATTCACCCTCCATGCCTTTCACAACGGGGCGGGCATGGGCGATGCTGGGCATATGCACGCGGACAACCCGTTCGACGCTGCCGCCCGCGGGGCCTTCACCATGGTGCTGGGCGATCCGTCCCTGCCCCAGCCAAAGCGCGCGCATGTCCATTCGGTCCCGGCCGTTTCCGCCGACCGGGTCCGCTTCGCCATCGCCGCGCACCAGTCCGATAGCGTCTGCGGCCGCGCGGTGCGTGCCGAAACCCTGGGCGCGGTCAAAGGCCAGCGCACCCGCCGCACCGCGCTCAGTGTGACCATGCCGGATTGCGATGCCGACGGCGGCTTCGTGCTGCTGCCGGTCCCGCATGAAAAGGCGCTGGCACTGCGCTGAAACCCGGCCGCCGTCCCGCCCCCCTACTTGCAGACCCATCGCGCACCGGCCCGCGCCTGCCCCCGGCAGGCGCAGCGCCCGCGAGGCGGGTCGGGGCGGGGTGGGTGGGCGATCCGCCGAGCGGGCGCTTCAGGCGCCACGAAACCGCCCTTCACTCCACCCTGTCAGACGCCCCCCAGTCGCCAAACCCCAGCAACCGGTAATCCGTCGCATAGGCGGCACGGCCCGCGGCCTCGACCGACGGATCGCAGATATCCGCCAGCGCCAGCGGCACGCGGGGCGGCGCGGGCCGGAAGGGCGGCGCAGCGAGGCCCAGATCAGTCGCGATGCCCGCCAGCGCGCGCGGCAGCGCCGCCTCGTGCAGCACCCTGTCGGGGACGCACTGCGCACTGAACCCCTGCACGAAGCGGCTCTGGCTCGCCCAGGGCGGCCGCACAGGCAGGCCCGTCTGCCCCGCCAGATTGGCGCGGATGAAGGCCAGAAAGGCCAGAAACGCGGCCCGATGCCGCGCGGTGTCCAGCCCCTGCACCGCGTCGCCCGTCGGCAACTCCACCCCATGCACCCGCTGCAGATACCCGCGCACGCCGCTGCGCTTGCCGCGCAGCACCTCACTCACGAAGACATCATGCGCGCGCGCCAGCGGGTGACGGACCACCGTGAACGCGCAGCGGCGCGGGTGCGCCTCAAGCCAGTCGCGCAGGCCCCGCGCATCAAGCGGGCCTGGCAGATCGGCGCGCGCGCCCCCGTCGAGCGCGGCCAGCCAGTCCAGCACCGGTTCGTCTTGCCCGCCGGGCACCGGCATGAACAGTACCGGCGCGCGCGCTGCGCGCCGCCAGGTGCCCAGCCGGTGGCCGCGCCGGGGCTCGAAATCCGGGGTGCGCGACAGGTCGAACCGGTCCAGCCGCGCCAGCCCGGGGGCCAGTGCCTCGGGGTTGGTCAGCTTCGCCTCGGCCGGTTCGGGGTTCTGCGGCTTCAGCTTGCCTGAAACGTCATCCAGCCGCGCCGGCACGCCCAGCCAGGCCGCCAGCCCGTTCAGCACCTCCAAATCCCCCAGATCATCATAGCCGATGTGAAACGCGGTCTGCCCGCTGACCTGCAGCGTGCGCAGCACGCGCAACTGGAAGCCCTGCAACCGGGTCACGTGGTCTTCGAATTCCAGCGCGTCAAAGGCGACCTGCGCCACCCGCTTTCGCTTCACATCGCCCAGTTTCCACTGGTTCGTGGCCGCCGCGATCTTGCGCGAGATATAGCTGTCCAGCGGGTTACGGGTCAGCACGATCTTGGCGCAGCGCGGGTCCGCCAGCAGCGGGTCGATCATGCGCGGGTCATGGTCATGAAAGAACCGGAACCCGTTCAGCCCCGGCTGCGCCGTCAGCGCCGCCACAAGGCCCATGGGATCGCCTTCGCGCGCCGCCAGATCATAGCCCAGCACGCTTTCGGTCTTCAGATGCCCGATGAAACGCGGGTTGAACAACTCGCCCGCGCAATGCACGCCGTCCAACCGGTTCAACTGCTCTTCCAGCAGGTTCGATCCGGTGCGCATCTCGGCCAGCACCACGAACAGGTCGAAGCGGCGATCGCTGGTGCTCATTCCCCCATTCTCCAGTCCACCGGTCCCGGTGCGGAATCGACGGGATAATCACCCAGGGTAACCAGCGGCAGGCCGACATCGCGGACCCGCGCCACGAACCCGCCGAAGCCGTCCAGCGAGACCATTCCGGGCGGCGCGGGCAGTGTGCGTTGCGGCGCGATCATGGCGAAGACCTGCGCAAGGTTCTCCGCCGGCGCTTCGAGGTATTCGGCCAGCGACCATATCTGCACCTGCGCCCGCGTCTGCGGGCTGCGCAGGCGTTCGATCAGCGCCAGTTCGGCCTTCTGCGCAGCGGCCAACCGGTGGCGCACCTCTCCCTGCGCCGGATCCTCGCCCGCGAGCCCCAGCGCCCAGGCGCCCGAGATCACCGCCACATGCGCGTTCGGATCGGTGACAATGAACCATTCCAGCGCGCCGTCGGTGGCATCGAACGGCCCATACTGGAAGCACTGCCGCTCGCCGCGCGTGTTCCAGATCAGGTTCGTCAGGAACATGCGCGGGTTGTAGTCACGCAGCGCGGCGCTGTCGGAAAGCGCACCGTTGTAGACCCGCGCGCCACCGGCGAACCGTACCCGGTCGCGGGCATAAAGGTGGCCGTGCACCCGCAGCGCCGCCGCATCCGACAGCCAGCGCTCGAACCCCGGATACAGCGCCGATGGCCCCCACAGCACCGAATACGGCGCCGCCGTGCGCCCGCGCTCCAGATCGTCGCGCGGAAAGCGGCTTTGCATGTAGAGCCCGGCGCGCCCGTGTTCACGCTGCCGCTCGGCGCGGGCAAAATGCTGCTGGATGCGTCCCGGCTGTGGGTCCACAGGGCGCGCCTGCGCCGCCTTATCGGTCAGGAAGAAATCATACAGCCGTTCCGCCTGCGGCCAGATCTTGCGTGCCAGAAAGCAATCCGACCGGCGCAGCAGTTGCAGGTGATCGTCATAGAACAGATGCGGGCGGCCGTTGCGGTCGAATTTGCTGAGCGTCAGCGAGCACGATTCGATCCGCGGCGAATGCAGGCGCGCCAGGGTCTGGAAATACGCCTCGTCCGGGATCCAGACATGGCGAAAGAAGCGCTCATAGCGGCGGCGCTTGGGATCGTTCAGGATCGCTTCCAGCGTGGCACGGCTCAGGCACCACCACTGGCTGCCCAGATGCGGCTGCAAGGGGCGCGGCACCTCGCGCGCGACGCGCAAGGACCGCTGCAGGTCTACGCAGCGGTCGAACAGCCAGCGCTGGCGGCGCCAGTCGAAGGGGAACCACAGGGTGAAGCGTTCCCCCGACAGCCCGCCCACGGTCCAGGCCAGGTCGGCCACCGCCACGGATTCGATGAAATCGGTGTCCGGGCGCGCCGCCAGCCAGGCCGTCATCTCGGCCACCGGGCGTAGCGGCAGGCAGGAGCCCGAGGTCAGGCACACATGGCCCACCTGCGGAAATTCACGCAGCAGGAGCGCGCTTGCCTCCTGCGTGGCCGCCACCAGCCCCCAGCTTCCCCAGCGGCAGCGATGGCGTTGCAGGATGCGGACCGATTCCATCCCCTCCAGCGCGCGGCGCAGGCCCGCCGCCTCGGCCGCCGGCACCGCGCGGTCGAGATGGATTGCCACCGGGCACCCGGCGCTGGCCCAGAAGCGCGCCACCTCTGCGGCGCGCTCCAGCGCCGTGTGGCACAGCATGACGATCCCCAGCCTGCCGCTCCCTCCGCTCATGCCCAGTCCCCCTTGGACATCAGCCCCAGGATTTCAAGCTGGCGCCAGTTGATGTATTCCGTGGACCACGGGCACCACAGGTCCGCGGTCCGCTCCAACCCGGCGCCGTATGCCTGATACTCCCGCCCGCCGCCGTAATGCTCCTTCCGGGCGATCTCCTCGCGCGCCTTGGGCAGGAGCGTGTCCAGAAACTTGGCATGCAGCAGCACGCCCGAGGCCAGCTCGCCGCCCCCCTCGTCATAAACCCGGTTCAGCCCGCGCGGCAGCAGCGCGTGGGTGGAACTGACATAGGCGTATTTGCGCGTCCACCGCACCAGCGGGGTCTTGTTCAGCGCGGGCGCGGCGCGGGGCCGGTCGGCAAAGAAGGCCCGCGCCCGCACGCCGCCCTGAATCCACAGGTTGCGGTAGCGCGGGTTGCGGGTCATCGTCAGGTTCCCGGCGTCGAAGAAACGCGCAATCTCGAACGGGTTCTGCCCGGCCAGATAGGGCTGCGCGGTCAGCGGGCCCTTGGGATACATGTCCAGCAGCATGGCGCCAAAGGACCGGCGCCCGGCCTCGTCCAGCCAGCCGGTCAGCGCCAGCAACGGGCGGGACTCGCAGAACGGATAGACCAGGAACTCGTCCACATCCACCACCAGCGTCCAGTGCCCGGCGCCATAGCGCCATTGCAGATGGTTCAGCCAGTCCACACCATAGCCAGACCGGCGATAGCTGGCGCGGGTGGACCAGAGCGAAACATCCGGCTGCTCGGCCAGATAGCGGTCGGTGCCATCGTCCGAGCCGTTGTCCACCATCAGGAAATGGCCCACGCCCAGATCGCGGTAGTATTGCAGAAAATACGGCAGTCGGACGTGTTCGTTGCGCAGCGTGGTGAAGGCCAGGATCATGCCCGGGCGGATCGCGCGGGTGCGGTCATGGACGCGGCGCAGCTCGAAGCTCTTGCGCAGGGCGCGCGCAAGCTTGATCTGGCGCTCCGCGCGCAACCTCAACCTGGCGCCCAATCCCACTGCCTGCCCGCTTTCAATGCCGTTGCCCGCCGTCGCGCCCCGATCATGCAGAGCCGGGGGTGAAACTGCAACCGGAACGCCGCGCCGGTCCGCTGTGTTCCCTAAGCGCTGCGATGACCAGCGCCGCGAATGCGAACGGCGCGCACCGGTCAGGCGCGCGCCGTGGTCCTGTCTTGCTGTCGGCGACAGGCTCAGAAGTTGAGCCGCACCTGAGCGGTCAGCCCGAAGCTCTGCAGCCTGTTGCTGAACCGCGCATCGCCCCGGACGGTCGCGTTGAGCTGCCGCGCAGGCCCGGCCCCGTCGGTAAAGAGCCGCACATAGCTCATGCCGACACTGAACTCGCCAAAGGCGCCAAGGTTGTCGGTAACCAAATCGGTCGAGTTGGGATCACCGACAGCCTGGAACCGGGTTGTCCGGGTGCGCGCGAAGTCGTTGTAGAACGTCGAGGTGATGAACGTCGTGGTCGCAGACTGCCCATCCTCCGCGACCTGGGTCCGTGCCACCGACAGCCCGGCAAAACCGACCTGGGAGGTATGCGGATCCGAAGTCAGCGTTGCCGTCGGATCGCCAGCGCCGTCAACGAAGGTCAGCGATCCGCTGCCCGTCCGCGTGATCGCGAACCCGGCAGTCGGTGCCACCTGCAGACCGTTTTCCAGGTCCATGAAATAGGTCAGGCTGCCGCTGAGCGTGTTGCCCGTGGTGCGGATGGTCGCATCGTCAAGCCCAAGCTGGGTGTTGTTGAAGGTCAACGAGGTGCGCTCGTGCCGCAGTTGCAGATCGCCCACCCAGTTGTCCCGCTCGGCCACGGCATAGACACCGACGAAGCGCTGGTTGAAGCTGCCGACGATGGGCTCCAGCGGATCGTTCGGGTCAAGCTCACCACTCGGCAGGAAGCCGAAACGCGGCTGGAACGTGGAGCCGTCATTGACACCCAGCGTGACACCCACCGAATAGTCGATCCCGCCGGGCCCGTCATCGATGCAGCTCAGGTCGAACCCGCCCTGCAACCCGCGATACCGCAGGTTCGAGGAACTGGGCACGGAAATCCCGCTGCCCCCGAAC
>SKMI01000244.1 GCA_007121115.1 Paracoccaceae bacterium
CCGGCGGCGCCATGGCGCGCAGGGGCCGACGCCGCGGTTGGCCTGCGCCACGCCCTCGCCGCGCTGCCCGAGGATGACCGCCGCGCGCTGCGCGTCGAGTGGCGCACCCGGATGCGGGACGTGGCCGTGGATGGGTCAGCGCCGCGTCCCGCCGATGCCGAATCCGTGCTGGCGCTCCTGCGTGCCGATGACCTGGATACCGAGGCGCTGCGCGCCGCGCTGGAGGCGCCGCAGGCGCGCGCGCGCATCGCCGGGCAGGAAGCCACCGCGCTGGTGGTCAAGCGGATCGCGGCCATGGCGCCGGCGGAGCGCGCCGCCTATGCCGACCGGCTGGAAGAACGGCTGGACCGGGGCGGGCGTGGCCGCTGGGGCCGCCCGCGTTGATGGCTTGACCTTCCGTCAGGCTGTCCCGACGGGCGCTTCTTTCGGTTGAACGCGGCGCGATCCCGCCGCCATGCTGCGGTTGACAACACCCACGCACCCGGTAAAAGACGGCAGGATTTTTCCGGGATGGACGCCATGCACTGGCCCGCGCCCGGCAGTGGAGACAGGACCAATGGCTAAACCGACGACGATCAAGATCCGTCTGAACTCGACCGCGGGGACCGGGCATTTCTATGTGACCAAGAAGAACGCCCGCACGATGACCGAGAAGATGAGCATCCGCAAGTTCGACCCCGTGGCGCGCAAGCACGTCGAATACAAGGAAGGCAAGATCAAGTGATCCTGCCCGTGCGGTGCGGATGATCCGCGCCGCCGCGTGAGTGCAAGTTCCGGATGCCGGGCCGCCTGTCGGGGCGGCCTTTGGCGTTTCAGGACCGGGTCAGCCCGACCGTGTGATCCCTCCTCGGCAATTCTGCATCCGTGTCTGACCGCGCGCACCCTGCCGGGCCGGTGCAAGCGCGCGCGAAGGGCGCCCCACCCCCACCCACCCTTGCGCCCTTCGCGCGCGCTTGCGGCTCGGGTGGTTGGCGCTGGCGCCGGTGTCAGCCGGGGTCGGGCGCGCTGTGGGCTGCGAAGGCATCGATCCGGGCCACGGCCTCTGCGGCGCTTTCGACGTAGTCGAACAGGTCCAGATCCTCGGGGCTGATGGTCCCGGCCTCGACCAGCGCGTCCCAGTTTATCACCCGCTCCCAGAAGTTGCGCCCGAACATCAGGAACGGCAGGCGCTTCATCCGCCGGGTCTGGATCAGGGTGAGCGTTTCGAAAAGCTCGTCCAGTGTGCCGAAGCCCCCGGGAAAAACCGTGATCGCCTTGGCCCGCATCAGGAAATGCATCTTGCGGATGGCGAAATAGTGGAAGTTGAAGCTCAACTCCGGCGTGACATACCCGTTCGGCGCCTGCTCGTGCGGGAGCACGATGTTCAGCCCGATGGAGATGCCCCCGGCCTCGACCGCGCCGCGGTTGCCGGCCTCCATCACCCCCGGCCCGCCCCCGGTGACGACCACATCCTCGCGCCCGCCTGAACGCACCGAGCGTTCGGTCATCAGCCGCGCAAACTGCCGCGCCTCGTCATAGTAGCGCGACAGCTTCGCCATTGTGGGCGTGGGCGCCGCATCGGCCTCCTCGGGCGGGCGGATGCGGGCGCCGCCGAACATGACCACGGTGGAGCGGATGCCGCGCTCGTCCATCATCAGATCCGGCTTCAGGAGTTCCAGTTGCAGCCGCACCGGCCGCAACTCGTCGCGCAGGATGAAATCGGCATCATGAAACGCCAGCCGGTAGGCCGGGTGGCTGGTCTGCGGCGTCTCGGGGATATGCCTTGCGTGGCGGGCATCTTCGCCAGCATCGGGGAAGGGGCGGAAATGGTCGTCCTTGCTCACGCGTGCCTCGTGCGGTTGGGGGTCTGTGGCGGTGGTCTGCGGCTGTGGTCTGCCCGGCGTTGCATGGCCGGGAGGGGAACGCTATAGCCTGCGCGACCATTTCACCACCCCGCAGTGGAGCCGCAGTGGAGCCCTTGATGACCGAGTTGAACCTCCAGGATCTTGAAGACACCATCGAAGCCGCCTGGGAGGCGCGCGACACCATCACCCCGGCCACCGGCGGCGCGACCCGTCAGGCCATCGAGGCCACGCTGGACGCGCTGGACAGCGGCGCGCTGCGCGTGGCCGAGCGGCAGTACAACGGCGATTGGCGCGTCAACCAATGGGCCAAGAAGGCGGTGCTGCTGGGCTTCCGGCTGAAGGACATGGAGCCGCAGTCCGGCGGGCCGCAGGGCGGCGGCTGGTGGGACAAGGTGGACAGCAAGTTCAAGGGCTGGGACGCGGCGCAATGGAAGGCGGCGGGGTTCCGCGCCGTGCCCAACTGCGTGGTCCGCCGCTCGGCCCATATCGCGCCGGGGGTGGTGCTCATGCCCTCGTTCGTCAACCTGGGCGCCTACGTGGGCGAAGGGACGATGGTCGACACCTGGGCCACGGTGGGGTCTTGTGCGCAGATCGGCAAGAACGTTCACCTTTCGGGCGGCGTGGGGATCGGCGGGGTGCTGGAGCCGATGCAGGCGGGTCCGACGATCATCGAGGACAATTGCTTCATCGGCGCGCGCTCCGAGGTGGTCGAAGGCGTGATCGTCCGCGAGGGCGCGGTGCTGGGCATGGGGGTCTATATCGGCCAATCCACCAAGATCGTGGACCGGGCCACGGGCAAGGTCAGCTACGGCGAGGTGCCTTCGGGCGCGGTGGTGGTCTCGGGCTCCATGCCGTCTTCAGGGGGCGTGAACCTTTACTGTGCAGTCATCGTCAAGCGGGTGGACGAGAAGACCCGCGCCAAGACCTCGATCAACGAATTGCTGCGCGATTGAACGCTCTCCGAGATCCCGTCCGAGGGGCCGATCTGCTTCGCTTGCAGGTCCGTGCCGTCGCTCCGAGCGCCAAGCCCGAGATCAGAGCGCGACTGGCCCGAGATCGGATTGCTTCATCGGACGGACCGCGCGCGGTTGGCGGTTGGTCGGCTTGATCGCGGCGGTCGTGTGATTCTGGTCCCGTAGCCGGGGGACAAACGGTGCGGGATTTGCGATGATGAAGCTGTTGCAGGCGCCAGTGCTGCTGGCGCAGGCCGCGGGCGTGGCCTGGCGCGCCAATCGGTTGCCCGAGGCCGCGGGGCCGCGCGCGGGCC
>SKMI01000097.1 GCA_007121115.1 Paracoccaceae bacterium
GAACTGACCGAGGCGCGGCGCGATATCCTGTCCTCGGTCGCGGGCGAGATCGACGCCATGACCGGGGGTCGGCGCATGGACCGGGTGCGGCGGCAGGTGGGCGCGGCGCTGGCCGAACTGACCACCGCCACGGGCCGCCCGACAGCCGCGTGGAAGGAAGCGCGCGAGCAGGTTACGGCGCTGGAGGGAGAACTGGCCGAGGCCGAGGCCCGCGTTGCCGATCTGGCCGACAAGCTGGCCGAACGCGCCCGGCTGGAAGCGCAGGCCCGCCGCCTGGACGACCCCGAAGCGGACACCCGCCGCCGCGTCGCGCGCCGTGAGGCCCGCGCCGCGCTGGAGGCCGCGCAGGCGCACGCCGGCAAGCTGCGCGCTGTCGAACTGGCCCGCGATCTGGCCGCGCGCGAGGCCGAGAAAGCCAAGGGCGATCTGGACCGCTTCCTCGCCGCGATCAACACGCTGGAAACCGCCCGCAAGGCCGCCGCCGAGAGCGCCACCGCTGCGCAAGATGCAGCCGGGGACGTGGCCACAGCCAAAACCGCGCTGGACACCGCGCAGGCCAGGAGCGATGCCGCCGAGGCCGCGCTGCAGACCGCCCATCGCGCCCTCACCACCACCCGCGCGCAGGTCGAGGCCCGAAAGGCCCGCGACCGCGCGGCGGAACTCTCCCAACGGCTCAAACAGGTGGAAGCCGCGCAAAAGGCGCAGGAGACCGCCGCCGCACAGGTCCAACGCCTGCTGGCCACCCCCGACAGGCTGGCGCAGATCGAGGCGCTGGAGGCCGATCTCGCCGCCGCCGAGGCCGCCGCCCGCGCCCAGACCGCCACCCTGCGGCTGGACTATGACGACAGCGCGCGCCCCGTGCTGCGTGACGGCACGCCCCTGCCCGGCGGCACGGACCTGCCCTTGGATGGCAAGCAGCGCCTGACCCTGCCCGGCATCGGCACGCTGCACCTCACCGCCCCCGCTCCCGGGGCGGAGGCCGCCGCGGCCCTGGGTGCGGCGCGTGACGCCCGCGACAAGGCTCTGGCCGAAGCGGGTGCGGAATCGCTGACCCAAGCGCGCGACCTCGCCACCCAACGCGCCGAAGCGCTGCGCGCGCGCGACAACGCCCGCGCTCTGCTGGACACGCTGGCGCCCGAGGGGATCGCGCCGCTGCGCACCGCATTGGCCGAGGCGGAACTGGCCGCCGCCGAGGCTGACGATTCCCCCCTGCCCGCCCTTGATATGCTGGAGAAAGCGACGGACACCGCGCAGGCCGAGGCGCAAGGCCGGGCCGACGCCCTGACTCGCGCCCGCAACGCCCACGCCCACGCCCGCGAAGCTGCCAGCGCCGCCGCCGCCTGCGCCGACGCCGATCAACGCGCGCTCCAGACCGCCCGCGCCGCCACCGGCCCCGAAGAACAGCACGCCACCCGCCGCGCCGATCTGCTGCGCGTGAAGGCCGAGGCCGACGAGGCTATGACCAAGGCGCAAACCACGCTGGACGCATTGGCCGCCGAAGCGCCCGACATGGAAACGCTGGAAGCCGAGGTGGCGCGCACCGAAGCCGCCGTCCAGACCGCCGAGAACGAGAAGCAGGCCACGGCCCGGCGGGTCGCGGAACTCAACGCCGCCATCACCACGCGGGCGGGCGAAGGGATCGAGGAGACGCGCGACCGGCTGGCCGAGGCGCTGGAGATCGCGCGGGCCACGGACGCCCGCCTGACCCGCCGCGCCGCTGCCCTGACCCGGCTGCGTGACGCGCTGGACGCCGCCCGTGCCGCCGCGCAGGAGCGCTATTTCGGCCCGGTGCAGGCGGAACTCGCGCCGCTGCTGGCCATCCTGCATCAGGACGCCGCGCTCAGCTTCGACAGCGACCGGCTGCTGCCCGACGGGCTGACCCGCGCGGGCACGGCCGAGGAGTTCGATGCGCTCTCGGGCGGCACGCGCGAGCAGATCGCGGTGCTGACCCGGCTGGCCTTTGCGCGCCTCTTCGCGCGGCAAGGCCAGCACCTGCCCATCGTGCTGGACGATGCGCTGGTGTTTTCCGACGACGACCGCATCATGCGCATGTTCACCGCGCTCACGCGGGTGGCGCGGGATCAGCAGATCATCGTGCTGACCTGCCGCCAGCTTGCGTTCCAGGACCTGGGCGGCACTAGGCCCGAGATCACGCTTACTCCGCTCTGATCACCCCCGCACGGTCAGTCCAGCGTGACCGAGGCGCGATGCGTGCCGCCCTTTTCCGACACGGCGCTGACGGTCACCTCGGTCCCCGAGGTCGCGCGCAGCAGCCATTCCACGGGCTTGGCGCTGGGGCTCCACTGTTGGCCCCAGGGCGACCAGGGATAGAGCCGCTGGTTGCGCCCGGCCAGATGCCCCAGATCGGCGCGGGCGGGGTTCATCACCACCTCGGCGCCGTCAACCGCCACCGTCACCGGCTTGGCGACCGCGTTCTCCAGCGCCACATCAGAGAGGTTGGTGGGCAGGTAGCCGGTGTTGGCGACCTCGGCCCGCAGCTTCCAGAGGTCATCGGCCAGCTTCTCGGCCGCGAGCGCCGTGACCTGCACCCGGGGCGCGGCATCGGCATGGGCGAGGTTGAAGAGCATGTTCTCGTGGCAGATCTTTTCCAGCAGGTGCCCCGGCGGGTTACGGTAGCTCCAGATGTTGACCATGCCGCCGATCTCAATGGGCCCGAGCTGCGGGTGATCGAAGGCGCGCCAGGGGCGGAACCCCTTTTCGCCGACGTTCTTGACCACCCAGTCATGCACCTTGGCCTGTATCTCCGGCGTGCGGGGGTAGAGGTTGTAGTAGCCGACCTTGTCGACCCCGGCGGTGCGTTCCAGATCCCACAGCTCGGTGCCGAAGCTGATGATGCCCATCTCCTCGTAGGTCCAGTCCATCAGCCCGCCACGTCGGGGCTTGGACTTGTCCGGCGTGAACTCCTCGTAGATCGACACGGTGGGGTAGCCGGTGATCTCGGTGCCCACGGCGCCGATCTGCTTGTAGAGGTTGATGTCGGCCGCGCCCATGGCGCTGTCGGGGCGCGTCATCGACGGGCGCAGGATGATGCCGCCATGGGTGTGATAGGCGCACATCCCGCAGATGTTGGGCCGCGCGAGGA
>SKMI01000003.1 GCA_007121115.1 Paracoccaceae bacterium
AGCCCGCAGACCCGCAGCGCGCCGTGCTCGCCGCTGACCGTGGCCTCGATCCAGCGCGCCTGCACGTCGTCGTCATCGCCGGGCAGGCCGCGGGTTACATCCTCCAGCGGCAGCTTGGACAGGATGGCGACGCCGTTGAACCCTTTCTGTCCGTGGGTTTCGAGATTGTAGCCGCGCTCCTCGATCAACTCGCGGGGGAAGGCTTCGTCGGTGGACTTGATCTCCTGCAACACCGCCACATCGGGCTGCGCCTCGTCCAGCCAGCGGGTCAGGGCGCCCGCGCGGGCCTTGATGCCGTTGATGTTGAAAGTGGCGAGTTTCACGACCGGCCCCGCAGCGCGTCCAGCAGGCCGGGGGAGGGGGTTCCGGTCTGGGTCATCCCCCGCGCGCGCTGGAAACCGCGAATCGCGGCCTCGGTCTGCGGGCCCAGCACACCGTCCGGTTCGCCCGCGTCGAAGCCCGCGGCGTTCAGGCGGCGCTGCAACTCCAGCCGGTCATCCTGCGTCAGACCGAAACGGTCGGGAGGGAAGGTGCCGCGCAACGGCCCGCCGCCGCGAATGCGGTCGGACAGATACCCCACGCCAATCACATAGTTTTCCGAGTTGTTGTAGCGGGTTATGGTGGTGAAATTGGCGAATGTCATGAAGGCGGGCGTGCCCACCCCCATGGGCGCGATGATCGACGCGGGGCCGTGATCCGGCAGGGCGCTGCCATCGGCGCGGGTGACACCCATGCCCGCCCAGTCGGCGCGCGAGCGGGTGCTGCCGCGCCCCAGCGCGCTTGCCGGGAAGCTCTGCGGCAGCCGCACCTCGAACCCCCAGGGCTGGCCGCGCCGCCAGCCGATGCGCGACAGATACGCAGCGGCCGAGGCGAGCGCGTCGGTGGGATCGTCCGACCAGATGTCGCGCCGGCCCGTGCCGCGGAAATCCACCGCGTATTCGGCATAGGTGGTGGGGATGAACTGCGTGTGCCCCATGGCGCCCGCCCAGCTTCCGACCATGCGTTCGGGCGCGGTGTCGCCGTTCTGGAGGATGCGCAGCGCGGCCAGAAGCTGGTTTTCGAAAAGCTGCGCGCGCCGCCCGTCAAAGGCCAGCGTGGCGGTGGCCGAGACCACGGGAATATCCCCGCGCCGCTGGCCGTAGCGGCTTTCCACGCCCCAGATCGCGGCGATGACATGCGATTCGACGCCGTAACGGTTCTCGATCTCGGACAGGAGGCTTGCGTGCTGACGCGCCGCCGCGCGCCCCTCGGTCACCCGCGCCTCCGAGGCCACCAGCGCCAGATAGTCCTCCAGCGTGCGGCGGAACTCGGCCTGGTTGCGGTCGCGTTCGACCACGCCGGGGATGAATCCCGCGCCGCGGAGCCCGCGGTCAAGCGTCGCTTCGGTGATGCCGCGGGACCGCGCGCGCGTACGGAACTGCGCCAGCCAGGCGTCGAAGGCGGGGTTGGGAACGGGGCGCATGGCGGGGTCCTCGGTGGCGCGGCGGGTGGCGGTCACGGGCGCGCCGGGGATCCCGCCGCCCAGGCACCCGGCCAGCCCGGTTGCGGCCAGACCCAGCGCGCCCATTTGCGCTGCGAATCTGCGCCGGGTGATGCGTGTCCGTGCCTGCATGGTGGCGGCTCCTGCTGCTCGTGCCTGCCTTTTGGCGCAATCATACCTGATCGGCGTTGCGCGGCAAGGTGGGCCGCGCCGCAGCAAGGTGCATTCGGCAGCGCAACGCCAGCCGCGCCCGCCCTGCGGCGCGCTCAGGCCAGAAAATCGAAGTGCCGCGTCAGGGGCAGTTCGCGCACCCGCTCCCCGGTCAGGGCAAAGAGCGCGTTGGTCAGCGCTGGTGCCGCCGGGGGCGTGCCCGGTTCACCTACCCCGCCCATATGCGGGTTGTTTTCCAGAATGCGCACGGCGATTTCGGGCGTGTTGTGCATCCGCAGCGGGTCGTTGTCGGTGAAATATTCCTCCTGCACGCGCCCGTCCGCAAAGGTGATTTCGCCGGTGATCGCTGCCGACAGCCCGAAGATAAGCCCCGATTCCATCTGCGCGCGCACGATGCCCGGGTCCAGCACCCGGCCCGGGTCGCAGGCGATCCAGGCGCGGGTGACGCGCAGCACGCCATCCTCGCGGCCCAGTTCCACCACCTGCGCCACCGGTGTGCCGAAGGAGTAGCAGAAGGCGACACCATGGGCGCGGCCCTCGGGCGGGTTGCCCCAGTCCGACATTTCGGCCACCGCCTCGAGCACCAGTGCCGATGGCCGGTGTTCCTCGCGGATCAGGTCGAGCCGGAACTCCAGCGGGTCGGCACCTGCGGCATGGGCCAGCTCGTCGATGAAGCTTTCGTGGAAAAACCCGTTCTGCGAAGTACCCACCGCGCGCCAGAAGCCGACGGGCACGTCCAGATCGGCCAGATACCCTTCGACGCGGTAGTGATCGATCCCGTAGGGCTGGTCGAAGAGCCCTTCCACATGGCCACGGTCCGGCCCGCCGATGCGGCGCCCGGTCATCCGCTCGATCCCCTGATGGCTGACCGAAGGGGCCGCCACGCGCGCGGAAAAGGTCAGCGGCCGTCCGCCCAGGACCGAGCCGTGCATCCGCGCCACCGCCGCCGGGCGCAGGAACCCATGTGCAGTGTCTTCGGGGCGGGTATAGGTCATGCGGATCGGCGTGCCGGGCAGGGCGGCGGCCAGTTTCGCCGCGTAATGGGTGAAATCGCTTTCGGCCCGGCGTCCGAAGCCGCCGCCCATGTAAGTGGTGTGCAACGTCACATTCTCGGGGTCGATCCCGGCCGCTGCCGCCGCACGGTCGACATGCAGGCGCGGGGCCTGGTTGCCGCACCAGACGGTCAGGTGCCCGTCCTCCATCAGCGCGGTGGCGCTCATCGGCTCCATGGTCAAGTGGTGCAGGAAGGGGACGCGGTATTCGGCCTCGACCACGCTGGCGTGCTCGCTGCCGCCACGCGCCACGTCGCCGTCATTGCGCATGCGCGAGTTGCGGCGGGTGTCGAACGCTTCCGTGATGCGGTCGAACATCTCGGCGGTGGTGTCCGGGATGGTGCCCCGGGTCCACGAGACCTCCAGCGCCTCGGCCCCCTGGAT
>SKMI01000219.1 GCA_007121115.1 Paracoccaceae bacterium
GATCGTCTGCGCCCATGTGGTGCTTGCCGAGGGAGTGGCGCCGGGCAAGACCACGGTGGAGCGGTTGCAGGCGCATGTGAAGGCGGTGATCGCGCCCTACAAGTATCCGCGCCGGGTGGTGTTTGTGGGCGCGCTGCCCAAGACCGCCACCGGCAAGATTCAGCGCTTCCGGTTGCGGGCGGGCGATTGAGGCGGGGTGCATGATCCGGGCGAGGCAGGGGGGCCAGCCCCCCGTCGGCCGTTCCGGCCG
This sequence comes from Paracoccaceae bacterium, assembly GCA_007121115.1. Lineage (GTDB taxonomy): Bacteria > Pseudomonadota > Alphaproteobacteria > Rhodobacterales > Rhodobacteraceae > Rhabdonatronobacter. Next base: position 251 of record SKMI01000219.1, read on the forward strand.
ACTCCCCCCGGGATATTTGGGCACAGATGATGGAGGGCAGGGCATGCACCGGGACTGGGACGATGCATTTGCCAACATGGCGCATGTGCCGGGGGCGGCGGCGCTGCCCGAGCGCTGGGCGGCAGAGGCGGCAGACTATCGCGCGGGGCTGGGCACGGCGTTCGAGGGCGAGCTGGCCTATGGCGACGGGGCGCGGGCGCGGTTCGATCTGGTCCATCCCGAGGGGGCGGTGCGCGGTCTGCTGGTGTTCGTGCATGGCGGCTACTGGATGAAGTTCGACAAGTCCTTCTGGACGCATCTCGCCGAAGGCGCGCGGGCGCGCGGCTGGGCGGTGGCGGTGCCGAGCTATCCGCTGGCGCCCGGGGCGCGGATTGCCGAGATGACAGCCGCGGTGGGGGCGGCCATTGCGGCGGCGGCGGCCCGGGTGGAAGGGCCGGTGCGGCTGGCGGGGCATTCGGCGGGCGGGCATCTGGTGACGCGGATGCTCTGCGCCGACAGTCCGTTGCCGACACACCTGCGCGACCGGCTGGCGCGCGTGGTCTCGATCAGCGGGCTGCATGACCTGCGCCCGCTGATGAACACCGCGATGAATGCCACGCTGGGGCTGGACCACGCGCAGGCGCGCGCCGAAAGCCCGGCGCTGGCCGAGCCCTTCGGGCGCCCGGCCCTGACACTCTGGGTGGGCGGCGACGAGCGGCCCGAATTCATCCGCCAGGCGCGGCTGATGGCGCTGATGTGGGACAGCTTCGACGGGCGCATCCGGCTGACGGTCGAGCCGGAGCAGAATCACTTCACGGTCATCGAAGGGTTGGCGGAACCGCATGCGGCATTGACGCGGGAGGTGGCGACCTGACGGCAGTCCCGAGGGCGCTGCGGCATGCGGACGCAGCCGGGCCGATTTGATGCAGGTCAAGGTGCAGGCGCGGGCGATGGGGCATGCAGCCGCCATGCCCTGGTTTCAGGGCGGCACCGGCTCGCCTTCATGTTCGCGCGTCAAGGGGAGCCGGTGCGCTTTCCTGCGCGCGCGGGCGCTCGTGCGAGGGTGGTGGCCGCAGCACGGCTGCGCGCAAAGGTCACAGGTGAAGATGCAGCAGGGATGTTCATTTTTGACTCAGGTCAACGCCTGCGGCATCCTGAAGCCTTAGCCGTGAGGGTGTTGCAAGAACGCTGACACCGGAGAACCGCCTCGTGAGTTCCAACGATACCGAACCTGCCCTCTATGCCGCGCGTGAGCCGATTTTCCCGCGCCGGGTCAAGGGTTCCTTCCGCACCATGAAGTGGTGGCTGCTGGCGGTGATGCTGGGCATCTACTACGTGACGCCATGGCTGCGCTGGGACCGTGGCCCCAACCTGCCGGATCAGGCGGTCCTGCTGGACCTGGCCAACCGGCGTTTCTTCTTCTTCATGGTCGAGATCTGGCCGCACGAGTTCTATTTCGTCGCGGGGTTGTTGATCATGTCGGGGATCGGCCTGTTCCTGTTCACATCGGCGCTGGGGCGGGTCTGGTGCGGCTATGCCTGCCCGCAGACGGTCTGGACCGATCTGTTCATCCAGGTGGAGCGCTGGATCGAAGGCGACCGCAACGCGCGGCTGCGGCTGCACCGCAAGCGTTGGGATCTGGAGAAGGTCCGCAAATACGGCCTGAAATGGACCGTCTGGTTCCTGATCGGCATGGCCACGGGCGGCGCGTGGGTGTTCTATTTCGCCGATGCGCCGACCCTGTTCGTGGATCTGTTTACCGGGCAGGCGCATCCGGTGGCCTATATCACGGTGCTGATCCTGACCATGACAACCTTCCTGTTCGGCGGCTTCTTCCGCGAGCAGGTCTGCATCTACGCCTGTCCCTGGCCGCGCATCCAGGCGGCGATGATGGACGAGGAAACGCTGACCATCGGCTACCGCGACTGGCGGGGCGAGCCGCGCGGCAAGATGCGCAAGGGCACACTGGACCCCGAGCAGGGCGATTGCATCGACTGCATGGCCTGCGTGAACGTCTGCCCAATGGGGATCGATATTCGCGACGGCCAGCAACTGGCCTGCATCACCTGCGGGCTGTGCATCGATGCCTGCGACGAGGTGATGGACCGGATCGGTCGCCCACGCGGGCTGATCGGCTATCTGGCGCTTTCGGACGAGACCCGCGAACGCGCAGGCGAGGCGCCGAGATTGGTCTGGAGTCACGTCTTCCGTCCGCGCACCGTCCTTTACACCGTGCTCTGGGCCGGGATCGGCGTGGCGCTGATCGTCGCGCTGTTCCTGCGCAGCGACATCGACATGAGCGTGTCGCCGGTGCGCAATCCGACCCATGTGGTGCTGTCCGACGGGGCCGTGCGCAACGCCTATGAGGTGCGCCTGCGCAACATGCACGGCGAGCCGCGTCCCTTCACCCTGTCGCATACCGGCGCGGCCGGGATGACCATGGCGCTGGAAGGGCAGCCGGGCATGACCGTCGTGGTCCCGGCGGACGAGCAACTGACCCAGCGGGTGTATCTGACGGCAGACCCCGACAGTGCCGCAGCAGCGGGCCATCAGACCGAGGTGCGGCTTTGGGCCTCGATTGATGGAGAGGCAGAACGCATCTATTCTGACACCGTCTTCAACGGGAGAAATCAATGAGCGGGGACAGTGAAGTGCGCGGCAAGCCGCTGACTGGACGCAAGGTGCTGATGATCGCCATCGGCGCCTTTGCGGTGATCCTGACGGCGAACCTGACGCTGGCAGTGCGGGCGGTACAGACCTTTCCGGGGCTGGAGGTGGACAACTCCTTTGTCGCCAGCCAGAACTTCAACGAGGAACTGGCTGCGCAGCTTGCGCTGGGTTGGGATGTGCAGGCCGATGTGCAGGACGGACTCCTGACCATCAATTTCACCGACGAGGCCGGTGCCCCGGTCGAGGTCGCGGCCATGCAGGCCGTGGTCGGTCGCGCGACCAATGTGCAGGACGATTTCGTGCCTGACTTCAGCTACTATCGGGGTACCTTCACCGCGCCGGTGGATATCCGCCCGGGCAACTGGAACATCCGGCTGGTGGCCTATGCGCCCGACGGGACCGAGTTCCGCCAGCGTGTGGTCCTGCATGTGACCGGCTGAGGGTGCGGTGGTGAACGCTCCGGCAAGCGCCTCTGTCGACGCGCCCGTGACTGCGGGCGGCCGGCCCGGCCCCGCGGCTTGCGGGGCCTGCGCTTCGGCCTCGGCGGCGACCGACATGGCGGCGCGCGCGCCGCAAGCCGATGCACGGCTGCTGGTCTCGGTGCCCGGGGTTCATTGCGCGGGCTGCATTTCCACCATCGAACGCGACATGGCGCGCATGGCGGGCGTGCGCTCGGCGCGGCTGAACCTGACGTTGAAGCGGCTGAGCGTGGACGCGGGGCCGGGGGTGAGCGCGGCCGACGTGATCGACCGGCTGGACCAACTGGGCTACGAGGCGCACGAGCTGGACCCCGGCACCCTGTCGGTGACCGAGACCCAGCGCCAGGGGCGCGAGTTGCTGATGCGGCTGGGCGTTTCGGGCTTTGCCATGATGAACATCATGCTGCTGTCGGTCTCGGTCTGGGCCGGGGCCGAGGGCGTGACCCGGGACATGTTCCATCTGATCTCGGCGCTGATCGCCATTCCCACCGTGGCTTTCGCCGGGCAGCCCTTCTTCCGCTCGGCTGCGCGGGCGCTAGCGGCGGGGCGGCTGAACATGGACGCGCCGATCTCGCTGGCGCTGATCCTCACGCTGCTGATCTCGCTCTATGAAACCTTCCAGTCCGGCGCGCACGCCTACTTCGAGGCTGCGGTGATGCTGACCTTCTTCCTGCTGGGCGGGCGGTATCTGGATTTCCGCGCCCGGGCCATGGCGCGCTCGGCGGCGCAGGAACTCGCCGCGCTGGAGGTGCCGCGTGCGGTGCGGCTGGAAGATGGGGCCGAGGCCGAGGTCTCCATCGCCGACTTGCGCCCGGGTAATCTGGTGCTGGTCCGCCCCGGCGGGCGCGTGCCGGTAGACGGCGAGGTGGTCGCGGGTCGGTCCGAGCTTGACCGCTCGCTCCTGACCGGCGAGACCCTGCCGGTGGTGACGGCGGCGGGCGCGCAGGTCAGCGCGGGCGAGGTGAACCTGACCGGCCCCCTGACCGTGCGGGTAACCGCCGCCGGACGGGACAGTTCGCTGCACCGGATGGCGGACCTTGTGGCGGCGGCGGAATCGGCGCGCACCCGCTACACCACGCTGGCCGACCGCGCCGCGCGCGCCTATGCGCCGACGATCCCGCTTCTGTCGCTGGGCGCCTTCGCCGCCTGGATGTGGATTTCGGGCGGCGATATGCGGCTGTCGGTCAACATCGCCATCGCCACGCTGATCATCACCTGCCCCTGCGCGCTGGGCCTCGCGGTCCCGGCGGTGGTCACGGCGGCTTCGGGGCGGCTCTTTCGCAAGGGGCTCCTGATCAAGGACGGCACCGCGCTGGAACGGCTGGCCGAGGTGGACACGGTCGTCTTCGACAAGACCGGCACACTGACCATGGGCACCCCGGTGCCCGACAACCTCGACGCCCACCCGGCGCAGGCGCTGTCGGTCGCGCTGGCGCTGGCCGAGGGCTCTTCGCACCCGCTGGCCCGCGCGCTGGCCAAGGCGTTGCATGCGCGCGGGGTCGCGCCCGCCGACGTCGCCGACCTGGGCGAGGCTCCGGGCTACGGCGTCCAGGGCACATGGCAGGGCAAGCCGGTGAAGCTGGGCCGCGCAGGCTGGGTCGGCGCCACCCATGCGGCGACCACCGGCGCCTATCTGTCACTCGGGCAGGCGACCCACAGCTTCACCTTCACCGACGCCCTGCGCCCCGGCGCGGACGACGTGGTCGCCGCACTCAGGGCGCAGGGCAAAAAGGTCTGGCTCCTGTCGGGCGACGTGGCACCGGCGGTCGAAGCCATGGCGCAGCGCCTCGGGATCGACGACTGGGAAGCCGGAGCGCTGCCGCAGGACAAGGCCACCAAGGTCGCCGCCTTGCAAGAGGCCGGGCACACGGTACTGATGGTCGGCGACGGGCTCAATGACACCGTGGCGCTCTCGGCAGCGGATGTGTCGATCTCGCCAGCTTCGGCACTGGACGCGGCGCGGGCGGCCTCGGACATGGTGCTGCTGGGCCGCGACATCGCTCCGGTCGCCGATGCGGTGCGCATGGCGAAACTCTCGACCCGCCGGATCCGCGAGAATTTCTGGCAATCGGGGACCTATAATGCGATCTTCGTGCCGGTGGCGCTGCTGGGGTATTGCACCCCGCTCTTTGCCGCCTTGATCATGTCGGCATCATCGATCACCGTATCGCTGAACGCATTGCGGCTGAAGTGACGCGCGAAAGGCAGGAACGATGGACGTCCTGATCATCCTCATCCCCGCGTCGCTGTTTCTGGGCCTGCTGGGGCTGGCGGCCTTCTACTGGACCTTGAAGCGCGGCATGTATGACGATCCCGAAGGCGACAGCCGCCGCATCCTGACCGAGGAATTCGACGACAAGCCCAAGCCGGTGGAACCCTCGTCCGAGACGGGCAAGTCCCGAACCGATCAAACCGACTGACCGACCCACACGGGCCGTGGCGCATCAAGCTGGCGGGGGTGCTCCCGCCCCCTGGGCCACGTGCAGGTTTCCTGCACGCACCCAGGCGTTGGGCCGGGCGCTGCGCGCAGGGGCGCCACATCGATACCGGAGCGCTCGGCATCCCTGCTCACCAGCGCATCCCGCACCGGCCCTGCCGCCACGTCCCCCCTTCATCTTGCCCCAAATACTCCCGGGGGGCCGGGGGGCAGCGCCCCCCGCAGCGCGCGCTTGCGCGCGCTGCCTCGCCCAACGGGATGACGGACGCGTCAGCGGACGGAAGACGGGCGGGAGACCTCCTTTGCATGGCGCCGTGCGGAACGGCCGGGCCAGGACTGCGTGGACCATGCCTCGTGCCGTATGCCCGACGGGTCAGTAACTGTAGTCGGCGTAGATGCGGGTCAGATCGCCCTGCCAGTCGCCGTGGTAGCGCTCCAGCAACTCGTCCGCCGGTGTCTGACCGGACTCGAGGCTTTCCTTCAGCGCGTTCAGGAAATGCGTCTCGTCGGGCAGCAACCCGCCCGCGCCTTCGCGGGCGCGCGCCTTCAGCCCGGCTTCGGCGATCGCCACCACTTCGCGGGCCAGATCGTGCATCCGCACGCCGCCGACCTCGGCCTGCAGCCCCTCGACACTCGCGGCGATGCGCAGGCCCTCGCGCGTCTCGGCGTCCCAGTCGCGGGCCAGATCCCAGGCGGCATCCAGCGCGCCCTGGTCATAGGTCAGCCCCACCCAGAGCGCGGGCAGCGCGCAGAGCCGCCGCCATGGGCCCCCATCGGCGCCGCGCATCTCGATGAAGCGCTTGAGCCGCGCCTCGGGGAAGATCGTGGTCAGGTGGTCGGCCCAGTCGCTCAGGGTCGGCCGCTCGCCCGGCAGCGCGGGCAGTCTGCCGTCCAGGAAATCGCGGAAGCTCTGCCCCAGCGCATCGACATACCGCCCGCCGCGATAGACGAAATACATCGGCACATCGAGCGCGTAGTCCACCCACCGCTCGAACCCGAAGCCATCCTCGAAAACGAACGGCAGCATCCCCGTCCGCGCCGGGTCCAGATCGCGCCAGATGCGCGCGCGCCAGGACTTGTGCCCGTTGGGTGCGCCTTCGAAGAACGGCGAGTTGGCAAACAGCGCGGTCGCCACCGGCTGCAGCGCCAGCGCCACGCGCAGTTTCTGCACCATGTCGGCCTCGGACCCGAAATCGAGGTTCACCTGCACGGTGCAGGTCCGATACATCATCTGGGTCCCGTGCGTGCCCACCCGGTCCATGTAGCCGGTCATCAGCCGATAGCGCCCCTTGGGCATCATCGGCATGTCTGCGTGCCGCCAGATCGGCGCCGCGCCCAGCCCGATGAAGCCCACGCCGATGGTGTCGGCGACCTCCTGCACTTCGCGCAGGTGCTGGTTCACCTCGTCACAGGTTTGGTGAATATTCTCCAGCGGCGCGCCCGACAGCTCGAACTGCCCGCCCGGTTCCAGGCTGATGTTGGCGCCGTCCTTCTCCAGCCCGATGATGTGGTCACCCTCGAACACCGGCTGCCAGCCGAAGCGGTCGCGCATCCCTTCCAGCATCGCGCGGATCGAGCGCGGGCCGTCATACGGCAGGGGCCGCAGCGTGTCGCGGCAATAGCCGAATTTCTCGTGTTCGGTGCCGATGCGCCATGCGTCGCGCGGCTTGCAGCCCGCTTCCAGATAGGCGACCAGATCGGCCTTGGACTCCACCGGCGCGCCGCCGCCGGACTGGGGGATGGACATGGGGCTGGCTCCGGTCTGATCCTCGCTGGCGCCGACACTTGGTCCGGGCGCGGGCTCAAGTCAAGGCGGGGTGGTCGCGCGCGCGCCTTGGATGGGTCCACAGAAGTTGTGCAGACGGGGGATCAGTGGCATCGCGGGCGCGGATCAGCGCCTGCATGTCCATCCCCGGCAGGCTGGCAAAGGCATCGAAAAGCGCCGCCGCTCCGGTCGCGCCGACGGGGATGGTTACCGGCAGGTCGTCGCGCGGCACCAGCATCCACGCGCGCCCGTGGTCGATCAGATGGACCTCGTCCAGATCGCGCAGCGCGATGAACCCGCCCTGAAAGGGACCAAAATAGGAAATCTGCCCCTCCACCACCTGCACGATTCCCGGCCCCTCGGCGCCGCCCGCGAAGCGCAGCCGCCGGTAGCCGATCCAGGACAGCGCCGCGCCCACCAGCGCCACACCCCCGGCCAGCGCCTGAAAGAAGCCGCTGTCCGTTGCCTGCATCCACCCGAGCCCCGCTGCGGCTACGGCGGCGCCTACCAGCACCTCGCGCCAGCGCGTCAGCGCCGCGCGCAATTCGGGGCGGATCATGCCCAGTCCCCCAGGTGCGCCTGCCACAGCGTCAGCGCGGCCACGGCGGCGGTGTCGGCGCGCAGGATGCGCGGGCCGAGGGCGAGTGGCGTGACAAAGGGCAGGGCGCGCAGTTTAGCGCGCTCGGCCCCGGCAAAGCCGCCCTCGGGGCCGATCAGTACCGCCCAGGGGCCCGGGGCGAGGCTGGAGAACGCCACGCCGGGCGCGTCGGGCGATTCGTCCGCCCAGAGGATGCGGCGCGCCCCGTTCGATCCGGAGTCCCACCCGGCCAGCAGCCGGTCCAGTCGCGCCAGGTCGGCCACCTCGGGCACGAAGGTGGCGCCGCATTGCTCGGCGGCCTCGACCGCGTGAGCCTGCAGCCGGTCGGTCCGTACGCGTTCGGCGCTCGTAAACCGTGTCTGCACGGGGATGATCCGCGCCGCCCCCAGTTCGGTGGCCTTTTCCACGATGAAATCGGTGCGCGCCTTCTTCACTGGCGCGAACAGCAGCCACAGGTCGGGCGGATCACGCTGCGGCGCGCATTGGTCCCGGCACTCCAGCGTGCCGCCGCGCCGACCCGCATCGCGCACCACCGCGCGCCAGGCACCGTCCGTGCCGTTGAAGAGCGCCACATTGTTGCCAACACCCAGCCGCATGACGTTGAACAGATAATGCGCCTGATCCTGCGCCAAGACGACAGGTTGCCCCGGCCCCAGCGGGTGCTTTACATAAAGTCGCACGCGCGGGCTGTCGGGGGCCTGAGTCATGCGGGGGCCTGTGTCATGGAACGGACCATATGACCGAGACTGACGAAAAGCCAGAGCGCGACCCGGCTACCGGGACCGTGGCCGATGCCCCGCCCGACAACTGGGTGGACACCTATGCGCCGCCCCAGGCGCGCCCGTTTCTGCGCCTGGCCCGCGTGGACCGGCCCATCGGCACCTGGCTGCTGCTGCTGCCGTGCTGGTGGGGGGCGCTTCTGGGCGCGCTCGCCTTCCCCGAAACCGCGGGCTGGCTGACGGTCTGGATCATGATCGGTTGCACCATCGGCGCGTTTCTGATGCGCGGGGCGGGCTGCACCTGGAACGACTATACCGACCGCGATATCGACGGGCATGTGGCGCGCACCGCCTCGCGCCCTATTCCGTCGGGGCAGGTCAGCCCGCGCGATGCACTGGTCTGGATGGCGGCGCTGTCCTTCGTGGCGCTGCTGATCCTGCTCACCTTCAATATCAATGCGGTGCTGCTGGGTTTCGTGTCGCTGGGGCTGGTGGCGATCTATCCCTTCGCCAAGCGCTTTACCTACTGGCCGCAGATATTCCTGGGGCTGGCGTTCAACTGGGGTGCGCTTCTGGCCTGGACGGCGCAGACCGGATCGCTCGCGCTGCCGGCGGTGTTCCTGTATATGGCGGGCATCTGCTGGACGATCTTCTATGACACCATTTATGCCCATCAGGACAAGGAGGACGACGCGCTGATCGGCGTCAAGTCCACCGCGCTTCTGTTTGGCGAGAACACCATGCACTGGCTGCGCGGGTTTCTGGTTGCCACCGTGGTGCTGATGTCGCTGGCGGTGATCTATGCGCTGGCGCCGCTGGCCAACCCGCTGAAGATGTCGCTGGGGCTGGCGGCGGCCTGGGCTATGGGGGCGCACATGAATTGGCAACTGGGCAAGCTGGATATCGACGACCCCGACAGATGCCTGAGCCTGTTTCGCTCCAACCGCGATGCCGGGCTGCTGGTTGCGCTGTTTCTTGCCATTACACTTTTCGTTTGATTGCCCTGCCCGCCGCAAGCCGCTAGGGGCATGTCCACAGTGACAGGGCAACAGGCAGGACCTTGATGATGGTGCCATCCCGCGATGCGCTTTTTGCCATCGGCACATTTTCTCTTGCAGCGGTGCTTGCGCTGGGCGCGGCCACCGGCTCGGTGCATCTGATCGAGCGGCAGACACGGGCCGAGATCGCCACCTTGTTGCAGGACGAAGGGTTCGACTGGACCGAGGTGGCCACCGACGGGCTGCTGGTCACGCTCAGCGGAGAAAGCCCGACCGAAGCTGACCGCTTCCGCGCGTTGACCGTCGCGGCCACGGTGGTGGACGGCGCGCGCGTGCTGGACGAGATCGCGGTAACGCCCTCGCGCGAGGTCGCGGCACCGCCGTTCCAGATGGAAATCCTGCGCAACCGCGATGATGTTTCGTTGATCGGGCTGGTGCCGCAGGCCCAGGACGCGCAGGCGCTGGTCGACCGGATGGCCGCGCTGGCGCCGGGCATCGAGGTCTCCGAAATGCTGGAGATGGCGGATCACCCCTTGCCTGCCGGCTGGAATCAGGCCGTAAGCTACGCGATAGAGGCGATGCGCGCGCTACCCGTCAGCAAGGTGTCGGTGACACCGGGGCGGGTCACGGTTTCGGCGCTGGCCGCGGATACGCAGAACCGCCGCGAACTGGAAACCCGGTTGCTGCAAAGCCGCCCGCAAGGGGTGGAGGTCGCGCTTGAAATCAACGCGCCGCGCCCGGTCATCACCCCCTTCACCCTGCGCTTCACCATTGAGGACGGCTTGCCGCGGTTTGACGCCTGTTCGGCCGATACCGAAGCCGGGCGCGACATGATCGTCGATGCCGCGCGCGCGGCAGGGATGAGCGGGGCCATTTCCTGCACGCTTGGCATGGGCGCGCCCTCGTCGCGCTGGGCTGAGGCGGCCAGCCAGTCGGTCACGGCGCTGCACCGGCTGGGCGCGGGATCGGTCACCATTTCGGATACCGAGGTGTCGCTGGTGGTGCCGCATATCGTCTCGGGCGCGGCGTTCGACCGGGTGGCGGGCGAGCTGGAAGGCGCCTTGCCGGATGTGTTCTCGTTGCAGTCGGTGCGGCTGGACCCGCCCGACGAGGTAAGCGAAGGCGACGATGCGTCCGTGGAATTCGTCGCAGCCCTATCGTCCGAGGGGGCGCTGAACCTTCGCGGCCGCCTGACCGATGAGCGCACGCGGGAAGCCGTGCAGGCCTATGCGCGGGCGAGGTTCGGTTATGGCGCGGTCCAGATGGCCGCCCGGCTGGATGAGGGCCTGCCCGAGGGCTGGCCGCTCAAGGCGCTGGCGGCGATCGAGGCGCTGGCAGAACTCGATTCAGGGACCGTGACGGTGCGGTCTGACCGCATCGAACTGCGCGGTGTGACCGGCAATGCCGAGGCCAGCGATGTGGTCTCGCGCATCCTCTCCGACAAACTGGAGCAGGGCGCGGATTTCAGCGTCAACGTGCGCTATGACGAAAGCCTCGATCCCGCCTCGCAGGTGCCGACGCCCGAGCGCTGCGAGGGCTGGATACGCGAGATTCTGGA
>SKMI01000281.1 GCA_007121115.1 Paracoccaceae bacterium
AGGTCCGGGGGCAGGCCCTCGGCCTGGGCCGCCGCCGCAAGGGTTTCGATCAGGTGAAAGACATAGGCGGGGCCGGAGCCCGAGACCGCGGTGACCGCGTCCATCTGCGATTCGTCTTCCAGCCGGACCACCTGGCCCACCGCCGAAAGCAGGCTTTCGGCCAGCGCGAGCCCATCGGCCCCGGCGTGGGGGTTGCCGACGATGGCGGTGATGCCGCGCCCCACGGCGGCGGGGGTGTTGGGCATGGCGCGCACCAGCGGGGTCTGCGCGCCCAGCGCGGCCTCGAAGGCGCGCAGCGGCGTTCCGGCGGCGACCGAGACGAAGAGCGTGGCGCCATTGCCGAACCCCTGCAGGGCGGGCAGCGCTTCGCCCATCATCTGCGGCTTCACGGCGACCACCACCACCGCCGGGGCCGGGGGCAGGTCGGCGTTCACATGCACGCCCTGCGCGCGCACCCAGTCCGATGGTTGCGGGTCGATCACATGCACCGCGCCCGGGTCCACGCCGCGCTTTAACCAGCCCGCCAGCATGGCCGAGCCCATCTTGCCGCAGCCCAGCATCACCAGGCCGTCGCGGTTGATCCTGTCCATCATGCCGTTCCCTCCGTGCGTCGCGCGCACCCTAGGACAGGCGCGGGTCCGGCGGAAGGCGGTTTTTCGAGGGATGAGGGGCAGGGAAGCAGCGCGGCGTCCCTTCACTGGCGTAACTCTCTGATATTTCGAATAAAGCACCCGCTCGGCGCCCCACCCGCCATCCCCCCACTTCACTTACGGGGCGCTGCGCGGCGCGGGCGCCGCGCGGGAAAACGGTCGGGTGGAGCGCGGCGCGTTCAGGCGCGGCCAAAGGCCTCGGCGATGGCGATCTTGAGCGCGGTTTCGGCGCCGTGATCCGCCCAGGCGACAAGCTGGAAGGCCGGATAGAACCGCTCGCAGGCGTTGACCGCATCCAGCACCATCCGCGCGATCTGCGCGCTGCTGGCCATCTGCCCGCCGGTCAGCAGCAGTCCGTAGCGCCAGACCATCAGGCTTTGCTCTTCCCACAGGCTGAAGGAGCCGGACCAGAGCATGTCATTGGCGCGGTTCACCGTATCCAGCAGGTCGGCGCGGCGGGCCGGGGGCGGGTCCATCTCGAACGAGCATATCAGCCGCAGGGTTTCATCCGCCGACGACCAGGCCAGCGTCAGCGAGTAGGTGCGCCATTGCCCTTCGACCGCCATGGCGATCTGGTCCTCGCCCACCCGGTCGAAATCCCAGGCCCGCGTTTCGGCCAGCGATTCGACGATGTCTATGGGGTGGATTTCAGCGGTGCTCAGATCGGTGTCGATATATGCCATGTTCCTGCCCCTTGCCCGCTGCCTCTTGCGACTGCGCGGTCGTTGTCACCGCCCACCAGACCCGGTGTGACACGTCAACAGATTTGACGCTCCGGGTTCCGAATTACCATATATGGTGGTCTGAAAGCGTGGGTCTGTAAAGCGGAATCTCGGGTCCGCGTGCCGTCCGTTGGGCATGGAGCGCCGCCTGTGGCGCGAATGCACGCATGGGCATGAAGGCGACAGCCCCGGTGCCGTGCGTGCGGGCCCATACGCGGTCTGCGATCCGCGCAGGGCCTGCCTTCGGCGCGGATGCGAGTGGTGGCGCCCTGCGGTTTGCACCGTTATGGTCGTCGCTGGATCGTCAGGCAGGACGGGAAATGCCGGAGAAACGCACATGACACCACTTCGCCGATTCCTGCTGCCCGCGTTCTTCGCGGCAGTGCTGGGGGTCCTGCACTCCACCGCGCCCGCCAGCGCCCGTGACCAGGCGCCGGTGATTGCCGCCGCTTCGGACCTTCAATTCGCGGTTGAGGAGATCGCCGCCGCCTTCACCGCCGAGACGGGGATGCGCGTGCGGCTGGCCATGGGTTCCACCGGCAATTTCGCCCGCCAGATCCGCGAGGGTGCGCCGTTCGAGATATTCATGGCCGCGGACGAGCAGTTCATTGCGGACCTGCACGCCGAGGGGTTGACCCGGGATGCCGGCGACCTCTACGCCATCGGTCGGCTGGTCATCATGGTGCCGCATGGTTCCATGCTGCAGGCCGATCCATCGCTGGACCATCTGGCCGAGTTGCTGGCGGCGGGCCGGATCACCCGCTTCGCCATCGCCAATCCGGAACACGCGCCTTACGGGATGCGGGCGCGCGAGGCGCTGGCGGCGCGCGGGCTCTGGGACGATCTGCAACCCACGCTGGTGCTGGGCGAGAATGTCAGCCAGGCGGCGCAATTCGCGCTGTCGGGCAACGCGGACGGCGGCATCATCGCCTGGTCGCTGGCGCTGGCCCCGCAGGTGGCGCGGCGGGGCGAGTATGCGCTGATCCCCGAAGACCTGCACGCACCGCTGCGCCAGCGCATGGCGCTGCTGAACGGCGCCGGGCCGGTGGCCGAAGCCTTCTACGCCTTCCTGCTGGCGCCTGAAGCGCGCGCGATCATGGCGCGCCATGGCTTCACCCTGCCCGAGGAGTAGCGCATGGACTGGACGGCGCTGTGGCTGTCGCTGCAACTGGCGGGCTGGACGGTGCTGATCCTGCTGCCGGTCTCGGTCCTGGCAGGGCGTGCGCTGGCCGCGCGCGAGTTTCGCGGCAAGCGCCTGGCCGAGGCGGTGGTGATGCTGCCCCTGATCCTGCCGCCCACGGTCTTCGGCTTCTACCTGCTGGTCGCCTTCGGGCGCGACACCTTCGTGGGCCAGATCTGGCAGACGCTGTTCGGCGGGCAGTTGGTGTTCAGCTTTCAGGGGCTGGTGGTGGCCTCGGTGATCTTCAACCTGCCCTTCGCCATCCAGCCCGCCCAGCGCGGGTTCGAAGCGGTGTCGCGCGAGTTGCGCGAGGCGGCGGCCTGCTGCGGCATGTCGCCATGGCGGGCGCTGTGGAAGGTGGAACTGCCGCTGGCCTGGCCCGGAGTGATGACGGCCATGGTGCTGACCTTCGCGCATACGCTGGGCGAATTCGGCATCGTGCTGATGGTCGGCGGCGCGATCCCGGGCGAGACCAAGACCATTGCCATCGCCATCTATGACCGGGTGCAGGCGTTTGACGACCGCTCGGCGGCGATCATGTCGGCGGTGCTGGTGGCGATCTCGCTCTTCACCATCGCGGTGACCTTCGCGCTGTCGGCGCGGGTGGGCAGGAGGCTCGGCTGATGGCGCTGGAGGTGATGGCACGGGCCGAGGCGCCCATCCCGCTGGACGTGGCCTTCACGGTCGCGCCGGGGGCGTTGCTGGCGCTGGTGGGGCCATCGGGGGCGGGCAAGACGACGCTCCTGCGCGCGGTGGCGGGGTTGTGGCGGCCGGAGGCGGGGCGCGTGGCGGTGGATGGCGTGACGTGGCTGGACACGGGCGCGGGCGTGGACCTGCCCCCGCACCGCCGCCGGGTGGGGGTGGTGTTCCAGTCCTATGCGCTGTTTCCGCACATGACGGCGGCGCAGAATGTCATGGCGGCGATGGATGCCCCCGACGGGGCCGAGGCCGCGCGGCTTCTGGATCTGGTCAACCTGCACGGGCTGGCTGACCGGCGGCCTGCGGAGCTTTCCGGCGGGCAACAGCAGCGCGTGGCGCTGGCCCGCGCGCTGGCGCGCCGCCCGCAGGCACTCTTGCTGGACGAGCCGTTTTCCGCCGTCGACCGCGCGACGCGCGAGAAGCTGCACGCCGAGGTGGTGGCGCTGCGCGCGCATCTGAACATGCCGGTGGTGCTGGTCACCCATGACGTGCACGAGGCGCAACTGCTGGCCGACCGGATGGTGGTGCTGGCGCAGGGTCGGGTGGTGCGCGCGGGCGCCACCGCTGAGGTCATGTCCGATCAGGAGGCGCTCCGCGCGATGGGCATCCGCGAGGTCGCCGCCATGCTGCCCGCGACCGTGGCCGAACACCTGCCCTACGGCATGACCCGGCTGACGGTTGCCGACGGGGCGCTTTATCTGCCCCGCATCGACGCCGCTCCGGGCGCGCAGGTGCGGGTGCGCATCCCGGCGCATGAGGTGATCCTGTCCCGCGCCCGGCCCGAGGGGCTGTCGGCGCAGAACATCCTGTCCGGGCAGGTGGTGCGCACCGTGCCGGGCGCGGGGCCGGCGGTGATGGTGCATGTAGCGGTTGGCGGGCACGAGGTGCTGGCCCGCATCACCCGCCGCGCCGCCGGGCAACTGGACCTGCAGCCGGGCATGCCGGTGCATGTGATCCTCAAGGCCATGTCGGTGGCCCGCGACCAGATCGCGCCCGCGTCGCCCAGCCGGTGATACGCCCAAGATTTCCGCAATATTGACACGTCGTCCGGTTTAGTGGATATGGGGCGGCGAACCCGCAACCGGAGGTCCCCCGCATGTCTGCCCCCTTCCTCGACCATATCCGAACCACGCTCGACGGGATCGAGGCTGACGGGCTGATGAAGCGCGAGCGGCAGATCACATCGCCCCAGGGCGGGCGGGTGCAGGTGGACGGGCGCCGGGTCATCAACCTGTGCGCCAACAACTACCTCGGCCTCGCCGATCACCCGGCGCTGATCGACGCCGCGACCAAGGCCATGTCCGACCACGGCTTCGGCATGGCCTCGGTCCGGTTCATCTGCGGCACGCATGACCTGCACCGGGCGCTGGAGGCGCGGCTGGCAGAGTTTCTGGGCACCGATGACAGCATCCTTTTTGCCGCCTGTTTCGATGCCAATGGCGCGCTGTTCGAGCCGCTGCTGGGACCCGAGGATGCCGTGATCTCGGACGCGCTGAACCATGCCAGCATCATCGACGGCATCCGCCTGTCCAAGGCCCGGCGCTTCCGCTACGCCAATTCCGACATGGCGGACCTGGAGGCGCAACTGAGGGCCGCGCGCGAAGGCGGCGCGCGTCACATCATGATCGCCACCGACGGGGTGTTCAGCATGGACGGCTATCTGGCGCGCCTGCCGGAAATCCGCGCTCTGGCAGACCGATACGAGGCGCTCCTGATGGTCGATGACTGCCACGCCACCGGATTCATGGGGCCGAAAGGGGCGGGCACGCCCGCGCATTTCGGGGTGCGGGCGGATATCCTGACCGGCACGCTGGGCAAGGCGCTGGGCGGCGCGCTGGGCGGCTATGTCGCCGGGCCGCAGCCGGTGGTGGACCTACTGCGCCAGCGCGGGCGGCCGTATCTGTTCTCGAACGCGCTGCCGCCCGCGATCGTGGCTGCCGGGCTGGCGGCGCTGGATATCGTGGAGGGGGCGGACGACCTGCGCGCGCGGCTCTTCGAGCACGCAGACTATTGGCGCGCGGGGCTGGAGCGCGCGGGGTTCGAGTTGCTGCCCGGTGAACATCCGATCATCCCTGTGATGCTGCATGACGCGCACAAGGCGCAGGCCATGGCCGCGCGGCTGTTCGAGCAGGGCGTCTATGTCTCGGGCTTCTTCTTCCCGGTGGTGCCGAAGGGGCAGGCGCGCATCCGCACGCAGATGAATGCGGCGCTGAGCCGCGAGGATCTGGACGAAGCTTTGGCCGCCTTCGCGCAGGCGGGCCGCGATACGGGGGTGCTGACATGAAGGCGCTGGAAAAATCCCGCCCCGCGCCGGGGCTGTGGCAGGTGGACGCCCCGGTGCCCGAAATCGGCCCTGATGACGTGCTGATCCGGGTGAAGAAGACCGGCATATGCGGCACCGACATCCATATCTGGAACTGGGACGACTGGGCCGCGCGCACCGTCCCGGTCCCGCTGATCACCGGCCATGAATTCGCGGGCGAGATTGTCGAGATGGGTGCCAACGTCAGCGGGCTTTCGGTGGGGCAACGATGCTCGGGCGAAGGCCACCTGATCGGTCGCGACAGCCGCCAGAGCCGGGCGGGGAAGTTCCACCTGGACCCGGAAACCCGCGGGATCGGTGTGAACGAGCCCGGCGCCTTTGCCGAATACCTGCGGCTTCCGGCCTTCAACGTGGTGCCGCTGCCCGATGCCGTGGATGACGAGATCGGCGCCATCCTCGACCCGCTGGGCAATGCCGTGCACACGGCGCTCAGCTTCGATCTGGTGGGAGAGGATGTGCTGATCACCGGCGCCGGCCCCATCGGCATCATGGCGGCGGCGGTGGCCCGCCACGTGGGCGCCCGCCATGTGGTGATCACCGACGTGAACCCCGCGCGGCTGGACCTGGCCACGCAGGTCGCCGATGTGATCCCGGTCAACGTGGCCGAACAGGACCTGGCCGAGGTGCAGGCGCGGCTGAAGATGCGCGAAGGCTTCGACGTGGGGCTGGAGATGTCCGGCAACCAGGGCGCGCTGGATCAGATGGTCGAAAACCTGGTCATGGGCGGGCGCATCGCGCTTCTGGGCATCCCGCCGGGCAAGTCGCCGGTGGACTGGTCGCGGATCGTGTTCAAGGCCATCACCCTCAAGGGCGTCTACGGGCGCGAGATCTTCGAGACCTGGTACAAGATGATCGCCATGCTGGAAAACGGCCTTGATGTGCGTCCGGTCATCACCCACCGCTTCGCCGCTGCCGACTTCGCCCGCGGGTTCGAGGTGATGCGCAGCGGCATGTCGGGCAAGGTGGTGCTGGACTGGGCCTGAGCCCGCCGCCGCTGGCGGTCCGCCGCGGTGCGTTCTTGGTGGCGGTCACGGTCTTGCCTGCCGACCGTGGGCAGGAAGCGAGGGCGGACAGCCACGTCCGCGAACGACGGGACTGTGAGGTGTCGGAAGCGTGCAAATGTCCCGAAAAACGCAACAGTCATGACTATTATTGATATTTTTCGCTGTCGGCTTCCTTGCTAGCCTTCCCGTGCGAAGATGGGAGGACATCATGACTGCAAGACTTCACCGAATCCTCGGTCCCGCCGTGCTGGCGGCCGGGCTGGCCTTCGGTCCCGGCGTCGCCGCCGGGCCAGAGGATGACACCCTGCGCGCCGCAATGACCGGCGAGATCCTGAACCTCGACTACCTGTATACCACGCGGCGCGAATACATCATCATGGCCAACATGACCGATGCGCGGCTGTTCAACATGAACCCCGAGACGCAGGAAGCCGAGCCTTCGGTCGCCACGTCCTATGAATTCATCGACGACATGACGGTCGAGGTGAAGCTGCGCGACGATGTGCGCTTTCATGACGGCTCGCTGCTGACGGCCGCCGATGTGGCCTATACCTACAACTGGGTGATCGACGACGGGTCCGAATCCCACGCCCAGACGCTCATCAGCCGCTGGCTGGACCGGGCCGAGGTGATCGATGATCAGACCGTTCACTTCCACCTGGCCGCGGTCAACCCGCTGATCATCCGCGACATGGCCCAGCGCGTGCCCCTGCGCAAGGACGGCAGCTACCATCAGGGCGACGAGCCGGATTTCGACGCCATGGCGATCGACCATATCGGTGTCGGCCCCTACCGCGTGGCCAGTTTCAACCCCGGCGTGGAAGCGGTGCTGGAGCGGTTCGACGACTATTTCGGCGATGCGCCCGCGATCGAAAATATCGTTGTCCGCACTATCCCAGATGTCGGCACCCAGCAGGCCGAGATCATGGCCGGTGGCATCAACTGGATGTTCAACGTGCCGCTGGACGTGGCCCAGAATGTCGGCATGCGCCCGGATATCGACCATCTGGCCGGGCCGGACCTGCGGATTTCATTCATCGTGCTGGATGCGGCCGGGATCGTCGAGGAGGACGGCCCCCTGACCGATGTGCGCGTGCGCCGCGCCATGAACCACGCCGTCAACCGCGACGAGATCGCCGAATTCCTGATGGGCGGCGGCGCGTCCGAAGGCATTCACACGCCCTGCCACCCGGTGCAGTTCGGCTGCGTGCAGGACGTCATGCGCTACGAGTATGACCCCGAGCGCGGGCGCGAGTTGCTGGCCGAGGCGGGCTATCCGGATGGCTTCGACCTGGACCTCTGGGCCTATCGCGAGCGGCCGGTGTCCGAAGCGGTGATGTCGGATCTCGAGGCCATCGGCATCAACATCAACCTGCGCTATGTTCAGCTTGAATCCCTGAACCAGGCGCGCGCGGCGGCGGAGATCCCGGCCTATATCGGCTCATGGGGCTCCGGCGGGGTGCCGGACACGGCACTGATCGCGCGGGTGCATTTCTCGGATACCAGTGACCGGCACCTGTCGGGCGATTCCGAAGTTGTGGAATGGGTCATGGCCGCGGAGCAGACCGCCGATCAGGGCGCGCGCGCGGAATACTACCGCCAGGCCGTTACCCGGATCGCCGAACAGGCGTATTGGGTGCCGCTGGTCAGCTATACCGCCAATTATCTGGTGACCTCGGACCTCGACTTTCCGCTGGACAGCGACGGCGTGCCCCGGCTGGAGAATTCAAGCTGGCGCTGAGTGGCGTCGTCGTTACCTGAAAAGCCGGGAGGGCGGCGGGCCGCCCTTCCGGACCCGTCCGCGCCGCGTGATGCCGCGCGGTCCCAACCGGGGGACCCTGAGGGATGCTGAATTACATCGCCCAGCGCGCCGCCCTTGCCATCGCCGTGGCGTTCACGGTGTCGCTTGCGGCCTTCGTGCTGCTGAACATCGCCACCGACCCGGCCTATGCCATCGCAGGCGAAGACGCCGACCCCGAGGTGGTCGAACAGATCCGCCAGCGTTTCGGCCTCGACCGTCCCATCTGGGTGCGCTACGGCGAATGGCTGATGAATGTGCTGCGCGGCGATTTCGGCGTCAGCTACTACTGGAACAAACCGGTGTCTGCGCTGGTCGCCGAACGGGTCGGCACCACCCTGACGCTGGCCTTTGCGGCGCTCTTTGTCACCATCGCCATCGCCATCCCGCTGGGCGCGCTGGCGGCACTCAACCGCAACACCTGGATCGACCGCTTCGCGCTCTGGGTCGCGGTCTCGGCGCAGGCGATCCCGAATTTCTGGCTCGGCCTGATCCTGATCATCCTGCTGGCGGTCACCTTCCCCATCTTCCCGGTCTCGGGCGATGCGACCTGGCGCCATTTCGTGCTGCCCGCCTTCGTCCTCGGCGCCTCGTCGGTGCCGCCGGTGATGCGCCTGATGCGCACCGGGCTGATCGAGGTGATGGGCTCGGACTATATCCGCACCGCGCGGTCCAAGGGGTTTCGCGGCCGGTCCCTGCTGACCCGGCACGCGCTGCGCAACGCGCTCCTGCCGGTGGTGTCGGTGCTGGCGGTCCAGCTTGGCCACAAGGTCGGCGGCTCGGTCATCACCGAAAGCGTCTTTGCCATCAACGGGCTGGGGCGGCTGGCGCTGCAATCGATCCTGGGCGCCGACATTCCCACGGTGCAGATGCTGATCTTCATCTTCGCGCTGGTCTTCGTGGCCATGAACCTGCTGGCCGACATCCTGAACGCAGCCCTTGACCCAAGGATACGGATCGGATGAGCGAGCGCCTACAGACATCCGCCCCCGAGGTGCGGGCCGAAGCCGAGCAGGACCTGCCGCCCAGCCCCGGCCAGCTTGCCCGCACCCGCGCCTGGAGCCATCGCGGCTTTCAGGTGGGGGTGGCGATACTGGTCGCGCTGATCCTGGTGGCGATCTTAGCCCCCTATCTGGCCCCGCACAGTCCCTATCAGCAATCCCTGCCCAACCGGCTGCTGCCGCCCGTCTGGGTCGAAGGCGGGAACTGGACCTACCCGCTGGGCACCGATGGGGTCGGCCGCGATTACCTGAGCCGCCTGATCTATGGCACCCGCGTGTCGATCATCATCGGGCTCGGCGCGGCCACGGTGGGCATGTTCATCGGTGTGACGCTGGGCGTGCTGGCAGGCTATTTCGGCGGCTGGATCGATCATGCCTGCAGCTTCATCCTGACGGCGCAACTGGCGCTGCCGGGGCTGCTGCTGGCCATGGCGCTGGTGTTCTTCATCGGCCCGTCGCTTTACGTGGTGATCGGCATCATCGGGGTGCTGGGCTGGACCTATTTCATGGTCGTCACCCGAAGTGCCACCCAGCACATCAAGGGACTGGATTATGTCGCCGCTGCCCGCGCCTCGGGCGCCACGCCGCGCCAGATCATCTGGCACGAGATCATGCCGAACCTCAGTTCCAAGATCATCGTCATCTTCACCTTCGAGGTCGGTGTGGCGATCCTGGCCGAATCCGCGCTCAGCTTCCTGGGCGTGGGCATCCAGGCGCCGACCCCAAGCTGGGGCCTGATGATCGCCGAGGGCAAGGACGCCATGTTCTTCCGCCCCTGGCTGGTGGTGCTGCCGGGCATCCTGCTGTTCATCCTCGTGATCGGGGCGAACCTGATGGGCGACGGGCTGCGCGACATCACCTCGCCCGAGGAGAAGAGCTGATGCCCCTGATCGAGGTCGACAAGCTGACCGTGCGCCTGCCGGTGCCTGCGGGCTGGCTTCATGCCGTGCACGAGATGAGCTTTGCGCTGGAGCGGGGCGAGGCGCTGGGGATCGTCGGTGAAAGTGGCTCGGGCAAGTCGATGACGGCGCTGGCGCTGATGCGGCTGTTGCCGCGCGGCGCGCAGGTCAGCGCCGATGCGCTGCGGCTGGACGGGGAGGACCTGCTGACAATGCCGGACCGCGCCTTTGCGCAAACCGTGCAGGGCACCCGCATCGGCATGATCTTTCAGGAACCCATGACCTCGCTCAACCCGGTCTATACCATCGGACGCCAGATGACCGAGGCCAGCGTGCGACTGGGCCTGCTGGGCCAGGGGGCGGCGCGCAAGCGGGCGGTGGAGTTGCTGGACCGGGTGGGGATACCGGAGCCTGTCGCCCGGATGGGCCAGTATCCGCACCAGCTTTCGGGCGGGCAGCGCCAGCGGGTGATGATCGCCATGGCGCTGATGCTGGACCCGGACCTGCTGATCGCGGACGAACCCACCACTGCGCTCGATGTCACCGTGCAGGCGCAGATCATGGAGTTGCTGGCCGGGCTGCGGCGCGAAACCGGCATGGCGATGATCCTGATCTCGCATGATCTGGCGGTGGTGTCGCACACCACCGACCGGGTGGCGGTGATGTATGGCGGCGAGTTGCTGGAGGAAGGGCGCGCGGCCTCGGTGCTGGCGCGCCCGCGCCACCCCTATACCGGGGCGCTGCTGCGGGCGATCCCCACCATCGACGGCCCGCGCAAGCGGCTGGCGGCGATCCCCGGCATTGTCGAGGCGCAGATGGCCCCGCCCCAGGCCTGCGTCTTCGCCCCGCGCTGCGCGCTGGCGCAGCCCGAATGCACCGCCGCCCGCCCGCCGCGCCAGACCGGCGCGGGCGGCCACTGGGCGCGCTGCATCCTGCCCGATGGTGGCGGGACCGCCGCCGCCGAGGCCCGCGCGATGCCCGACACGGCCCCGGCCGAGACCACGGCGGACCCGATGATCGAGGCCGAGCGGATCACCAAGATCTACCACATCAAGGAGGGGATATTCGGTGCGAAGAAGGAAATCCGCGCGGTCGATGATGTCTCGCTCACCGTGCGGCGGGGCGAAACCGTGGCGCTGGTGGGTGAAAGCGGGTCGGGCAAGTCCAC
>SKMI01000227.1 GCA_007121115.1 Paracoccaceae bacterium
AGCGGTTCATCTTTGTGGAGAACATCCTGCCCGAGGCCGAGCCCGAGACCCGCAAGCGCGGCAAGAAGGCATCGCCTGCCGATGCGGTGCCGCTGATCCGCGCGGCCATGGCGGCGATCGACAAGGATGCGGAGTGGTATTCGCTGGGCCCCGTGGGGCAATATATCGTTGCCGCCAACCCCGAGTTCGACAGCCGCAACTATGGCTGCGCCAAGCTGAGCGAGCTTGTGCGGACGGCGGGGCCTTTCGAGGTGCGCAAGGGGCCGGGCAACACCATGCAATTGCGCGATACCGGCTGAGCGCCGGGCCCCTCAATGCTGGGCCCCTCTATGCTGGACGGAAGCGGCGCGGGCGCGTAGGAACAGGCCACCATGGCAAAGAAACCCGACCCGAATTACAAGGTGATCGCCGAGAACCGGCGCGCGCGGTATGACTACGCGATCGAGGAGGACCTCGAATGCGGGATCATGCTGACGGGCTCCGAGGTGAAATCGCTCCGCGCGGCGCGGGCGAATATCGCCGAGAGCTATGCCTCGGTCGAGGACGGGGAGTTGTGGCTGATCAACAGCTACATCGCGCCCTATGCGCCCGCCCGCACCTGGGGGCATGAGGAGCGGCGCAAGCGCAAGCTGCTGGTCAACCGGCGCGAACTGGCGAAGCTGTGGTCGGCGACGCAGCGCGAGGGCATGACGCTGGTGCCGCTGGTGATGTATTTCAATCATCGTGGGCTGGTGAAGCTGAAGATCGGCATCGCCAAGGGCAAGAAGAAGGCCGACAAGCGCGCCACCGAGGCCAAGCGCGACTGGGACAAACAGAAGCGGCGGCTGCTCAAGGAGCATGGCTGAGGCAGCAGCACTGTGGCGCCTGCTGGCGGTGCCGCGAGTTTTTCCTTGCCATTTGCGAAATTGGTTATATTTTTTTACCAGCGAGCAGGGAGGGCCGCCATGCAGATGCCGCAACCCGACGCAACCGTGCTGGATCGGCGTGCACGCATTATTTCGCGCCTGCAGGAGGTCCTGCCCGCCGAGGCGGTGATCCACGATGACCGCGCCATCCGCGCCTATGAGTGCGATGCGCTGACCGCGTATCGCTGCCCACCGCTGGCCGCCGTGCTCCCCGGCAGCACCGAGGAAGTCGCCGCCATCATGCGCATATGCCACGACGAGGGCGTGCCGGTGATCCCGCGCGGCTCGGGCACAGGGTTGGCCGGGGGGGCGTTGCCCACCGCCGACAGTGTGCTGCTCGGCGTGGCGCGGATGCGCGATGTGCTGGAGGTGGATTATCCCAACCGCTTCGTCCGGGTGCAGACGGGGATCACCAACCTGGCCGTCACGGGGGCGGTGGAGGGCGACGGGTTCTTCTATGCGCCGGATCCGTCCTCGCAACTGGCCTGTGCGATCGCGGGGAACATCGCCATGAACTCCGGCGGTGCGCATTGCCTGAAATACGGGGTGACGACCAACAACCTGCTGGGCGTGACGGCGGTGCTGATGGACGGCACGGTGGTCGAGCTTGGCGGGCCGCATATGGATGCGCCGGGGCTGGATTTGCTGGGTGTGATCTGCGGCTCGGAGGGGCAGTTGGCGGTGGTGACCGAGGCGGTGCTGCGCATCCTGCCCAAGCCGGAGGGGGCGCGGCCGGTGCTCATGGCGTTCGACTCGTCCGAGGTGGCGGGGGCCTGTGTGTCCGACATCATCAAGGCCGGCGTGTTGCCGGTGGCGATCGAGTTCATGGACCGCCCCTGCATCCGCGCCTGCGAGGATTTCGCCAAGGCGGGCTATCCGGATTGCGAGGCGCTGCTGATCGTCGAGGTCGAAGGCTCGGAGGCCGAGATCGACGAGCAACTGGGGCTGATCAACCAGATCGCCCGGCGGCATGACCCGCTGGAGTTGCGCGAGGCCACGTCCGAGGACGAGGCGAAACGCATCTGGCTGGGGCGCAAGTCGGCCTTCGGCGCCATGGGCCAGATCAACGATTACATCTGTCTGGATGGCACCATCCCGGTGTCGGAACTGCCGCGCGTGCTGCGGCGGACGGGCGAGCTGGCGCGGGAACACGGGCTGGAAGTGGCCAACGTGTTCCACGCGGGTGACGGCAACATGCACCCGCTGATCCTGTTCAACGCCAACAAGCCCGGCGATCTGGAGATTGCCGAGGCGCTGGGGGCGGAGATCCTGAAGCTCTGCGTCGAGGTGGGGGGGTGCCTGACCGGCGAGCATGGCGTGGGGATCGAGAAGCGCGACCTGATGGCGGTGCAGTACGGGCCCGACGATCTGGAGGCGCAGATGCGGGTGAAGGATGTGTTCGATCCGCGCTGGCTGCTGAACCCGGCGAAGGTGTTTCCGCTGGAAGCCAGTGCGGCGCGGCGGGTGGCCTGAGGGAATGGCGGGAGCGGGGGGCTGCCGCCCCCGTCGCCATTGTTGCTCGAACCAATGGCGCAACAATGGCAACCCCCTGCCCCAAGGGGGCCGTCGGCCCCCTTGGAAAACCCCCGGGAGTATTTTCGGCAAGATGAAGGAGGGCGCCGGATGCGTCCGTCGAGCGAGAACGAACTGGCAGAGGTGATCCGGGGGGCCGAGGGGCCCTTGCGGGTGCGGGGCGGGGGGACACGGCCCGTGGGGCGGCCGGTGGCCGGCGCGGTGCTGGAAACCGGCGGGGTGCACGGAGTGGTGCTTTACGAGCCGGAAGCCCTGACGCTGGTGGTGCGCGCGGGCACGCCCATGGCCGAGGTAGAGGCGGCGCTGGCTGCCGAGGGGCAGATGCTGCCATTCGAGCCGATGGATCACCGCCCGTTGCTGGGCACCGATGGCGCGCCGACCATTGGCGGCGTGGTGGCGGGCAATGTCTCGGGGCCGCGCCGGGTGGTGGCGGGCGCCTGCCGGGACAGCATGATCGGCGTGCGCTTCGTGGATGGGTCGGGCACGGTGCTGCGCAATGGCGGGCGGGTGATGAAGAACGTCACCGGCTATGATCTGGTCAAGCTCTTGGCCGGGAGTTTCGGCACGCTTGGCGTGCTGAGCGAGGTGGCGTTCAAACTGTTGCCGGTGGCCGAGGCCGAGGTGTCGCTGG
>SKMI01000059.1 GCA_007121115.1 Paracoccaceae bacterium
CCGACCCGCCCCATCATCTGTGCAGAAATATCCTCAGGGGGTGAATGCGCGCGCTTCGCGCGCAGAGGGGGCAGAATGCCCCCTTCAACCGCGCGTCAGCGCAAGACAGACCTGCGCGCGGCACGCGCGCTCCGCAAGGTCACACCGTTCAACCCGCAGCACGCGGCTGCAAGGTCTCCACGATGCGCACGAACCAGCTTGCCCCCAGAGGCGCCACCGCGTCGTTGAAATCGAATTTCGGGTGATGCACCGGCACCCCCTCGCCCTGGCCCAGGAACAGATAGCTGCCCGGCCGACGCTCCAGCATGAAGGAGAAATCCTCCGCCCCCATCACCGGGTCGCAATCGCCCGCATCGCCACTGACTTCGGCGGCCACCTTCAGCGCGTGCGCGGTGGCCCCGGCTTCATTCACCGTGGCCGGATAGCCGCGCTCATACTCCACATGCGCCGCCACCCCCATGGCCGCCGCCACGCCCTGGACGATCTCGCCCACGCGCTGCTCGACCATGTCCTGCACCGCCTTGTCATAGGTCCGCACCGTCGCCCGGAACCAGCCGCTTTCGGGGATGATGTTGTCGGCGCCATCCGCCCCCGCCTCCATCTGCGTCACCGACAGCACCAGCGCGTCGGTGCCCTTGCGGTTGCGGCTGACGATGCTTTGCAGCGCGCCCACCATGGCGACGATCGCCGCCACCGGGTCGGCGCAATCCTCGGGGTGCGCGCCGTGCCCGCCACGCCCGGTCACCTGCACCGTCACCGTGTCCACCGCCGCCAGCATCGGCCCTGCGCGGCCCATGAACCGTCCCGCCGGCGCGCCCGCATGGGTGTGCAGCGCATAGACCTGCGCGATGCCGAAACGCTCCAGCACGCCCTCCTCGCACATCACGCCTGCGCCGCCGCCCGCCTCCTCGGCGGGCTGGAAGATCAGCGCCACCCGGCCCGCGAAATTCCGCGTCTCGGCCAGATACCGCGCCGCGCCCAGCAGCATGGTCGTATGCCCGTCGTGCCCGCAGGCGTGCATCACCCCCGGCACACTCGAGGCATGATCGGCCCCGGTGGCTTCCGCAATCGGCAGCGCATCCATGTCGGCGCGCAACCCGATGGTCGGCCCGTCCCCCTGCCCCTCGATGATCGCCACCAGCCCCGAGGTCGCGATCCCCTCATGCACCGCATCCACCCCGAACGCGCGCAACCGCTCGGCCACGAAGGCCGCCGTGCCATGGCAGGCGAAGCCCAGTTCCGGGTGCCGGTGCAGATGCTGGCGCCATTCGGTCATCTGCGGGGCGAATTCGGCGATGCGGTTGATCACGGGCATGGGGGACTCCGGTCAAGGTGGACTCTGGGCGGGGCATGAAGGATACCGGTCCAGTCTTGGCCACAACCGAAGGCAAGTGCAATGGACGATGCCAATCAGCCCGCCAAAGTCTCCTGGGGTGAGCCGATGCAACGCCTGCGCGCCATCATGCGCGCCCTGCGCGACCCCGACACCGGCTGCCCCTGGGACATCGAACAGGATTTCGCCTCCATCGCCCCCTACACGATCGAGGAGGCCCATGAGGTCGCCGACGCCATCGACCGGCAGGATTGGGGGGACCTGCGCGCCGAACTCGGCGATCTGCTCCTGCAGGTGGTCTATCACGCCCAGATGGCCGAGGAAGCGGGCCATTTCGGCTTCGACGACATCGCGCGCGCCATCGGCGACAAGATGGTGGAGCGCCACCCCCATGTCTTCGGCACCGAATCGCGCGACAAATCCGCCGACCAGCAGACCCGCGACTGGGAGCGGGTGAAGGAAGCCGAGCGCGCCCGCCGTGGCGCGGGCGGCGTGCTGGATGACGTCGCCCTCGGCCTGCCCGCACTCATGCGCGCCGTGAAGCTGCAGAAACGCGCCGCGCGGGTGGGTTTCGACTGGCCCGAGGCCGGCGGCGTGCTCGACAAGATCGCCGAGGAGAGCCGCGAACTGGTCGAGGCCCGCGACCACCTGCCCCCGGCAAAGGTGGCCGAGGAATTCGGCGACCTCCTGTTTGTCATGGCCAACCTTGCCCGTCACCTGGACGTGGACCCCGAGGCCGCCCTGCGCAGTGCCAACGCCAAGTTCACCCGCCGCTTCCGGGCCATCGAAGCGGCGCTGGCGGCTCAGGGACGTCGCCCGCAGGACAGCACCCTCGCCGAGATGGATGCACTCTGGGACGCGGCCAAGGCGGCCGAAAAGTCCGCAGACCCATAGGCAAGGCGCATGACCCTCGACGACCGCAAACTGACAGAAACCGGGCTGGACCTGCGCCCCGAAAGCCCAGAGACGCACGACCGCGTCCTCCTGCTGGCCTGCGGCGCGCTCGCGCGCGAGATCCTCGCCCTGAAGGCGCTGAACGGCTGGGACCACATGGACCTGCACTGCCTGCCCGCCAACCTCCACCTCTGGCCCGACCGCATCCCCGGCGCGGTCGAGGATGCCGTGACCCGCTTCCGCGACCGCTACGCGCGCATCTTCGTGGTCTACGCCGATTGCGGCACCGGCGGGCAGTTGCAGGCCCGCTGCGCAGCGCTCGGGGTGGAAATGGTGCCGGGCCCGCATTGCTATGCCTTCTTCGACGGGCTGGACCATTTCACCGCGCAGGCTGATGCCGAGATGACCACCTTCTACCTGACCGATTTCCTGGTCCGGCAGTTCGACGCCTTCGTCTGGAAACCCATGGGCTTCGACCGCCACCCGGAACTGATCCCGATGATGTTCGGCAATTACGAGAGGCTGATCTACCTCGCCCAGACCGACGACCCGGCCCTCGACCGCGCCGCCCGCGCCTGCGCCGACCGCCTCGGTCTCGCCTACGCGCGCCGCTTCACCGGCTACGGCGACCTCGCCCCGGCGCTCGCCGCGCAGGCCTGATACGCAACCTGCGCCCACCGAGACGGAAAGAGCCCGCATCCTGTCTTCATCTTGCCAAAAATACCCAATGAAAGGTGTCACCTGACGCACACGCCTCGCTCGATCCGGACCACGCCATTCCCGCGCCCAAGGCGCCCCGCGCACCGCCCTGCCCCGCCCGCGCGCGCGTCAGCGCGCGCCCG
>SKMI01000073.1 GCA_007121115.1 Paracoccaceae bacterium
AACACGGCAAGACCTTTCCGGATGCCAAGGGCGACGTGCAGCGCGGGCTCGAGGTGATCGAATTCTGCATCGGCGCGCCGCACCTGCTGAAGGGCGAGTTCACGGACAGTGCCGGGCCCGGCATCGACATGTATTCGATGCGCCAGCCGCTGGGCGTGGTGGCGGGGATCACGCCGTTCAACTTCCCGGCCATGATCCCGCTGTGGAAGATGGGCCCGGCGCTGGCCTGCGGGAATGCCTTCATCCTCAAGCCCTCCGAGCGCGACCCCTCGGTGCCGCTGATGCTGGCCGAGATCTTTCAGGAAGCCGGGCTGCCCGATGGTCTGTTGCAGGTCATCAACGGCGACAAGGAAGCGGTGGACGCGATCCTGGACAACGAGACGGTTCAGGCCATCGGCTTCGTCGGCTCCACGCCGATCGCGCATTACATCTATTCGCGCGGCTGCGCCGCCGGAAAGCGGGTGCAGTGCTTCGGCGGCGCCAAGAACCACATGATCGTCATGCCGGACGCCGACATGGACCAGGCCGCGGATGCGCTGGTAGGCGCGGGCTATGGCGCGGCGGGCGAGCGCTGCATGGCGATTTCGGTGGCCGTGCCTGTGGGCGAAGGCACGGCGGACGCGCTGGCCGAACGGCTGGTGCCGCGGATCGAGAAGCTGAAGGTCGGCCCCTGGACCGCCGGGGACGATGTGGATTACGGGCCCGTTGTGACGGCGGCGGCCAAGGCGAACATCCTGCGGCTGGTGGAAAGCGGCGTGGAGCAGGGGGCGAAGCTGCTGGTCGATGGCCGCAACTTCAGCCTGCAGGGATATGAGGACGGGTTCTTCGTGGGCCCGCATCTGTTCGACCATGTCACGCCCGAGATGGACATCTACCGCGAGGAGATCTTCGGCCCTGTCCTGTCCATGGTGCGCGCGGCGAGCTATGAGGAAGCCATTGGCCTGGCCATGGACCACGAATACGGCAACGGCACCGCCATCTTCACCCGCGACGGGGATGCGGCGCGGGATTTCGCCAACCGCATCAACATCGGGATGGTGGGGATCAACGTGCCGATCCCGGTGCCGCTGGCCTATCACACCTTTGGCGGCTGGAAGAAATCGGGCTTCGGTGACCTGAACCAGCACGGGCCGGACAGTTTCAAGTTCTACACCCGCACCAAGACGGTCACCTCGCGCTGGCCAAGCGGGATCAAGGAGGGGTCGGCCTTCAACTTCAAGGCCATGGACTGACGCACAGGGCTGAGTGCGGGCGCAGCGTGGATGCGCCCGCACCGGTGGTGGGAACCGCTCCCCGGTCAGGAGCGACCGGATCACGTATTGCACGAGGAGCGCCCTCGGACCGTGCCATCCGCTCGCGACGGCAGGCCCCGAGGGCGTCCGTTTTCGCCCTCGGCGCGATAGCCCCGGGCCGAAACGATCAGCCAGAACCGGGATGAACGGGATGACCGCTTGCAGGTTCCCTGCAAGCGGTCAGGGGGCGGGAGCCTCTCCTCTTCCGGAGCAACGCTTGAAGGGCTGGGCGTTCGGCGGTCAGAGCCGCACGGTCGGATCGTCGAACCCCTGCGGCACGATCAGGTTCTGCGGACCCAGCGCGTGCACGTCGCGTTCGCCGCAAAGCGCCATGGTGGTGTCAAGTTCCCTGTGGATGATCTGCAGCGCCTTGGTCACGCCTTCCTGCCCCATGGCGCCCAGCCCGTAGGTGAAGGCGCGGCCGATGTAGGTGCCCTTCGCCCCCAGCGCCAGCGCCTTCAGCACGTCCTGCCCGGAGCGGATTCCGCCGTCCATATGCACCTCGACCCGGTCGCCCACGGCATCGACGATCCGCGGCAGCATCCGGATCGACGACATCGCCCCGTCCAGTTGTCGCCCCCCGTGGTTGGACACCACGATCGCGTCCACCCCCAGATCGGCGGCCTTCTGCGCGTCCTCCACGTCCAGAATACCCTTGATGATGAACTTGCCGCCCCACATGTCGCGGAACTGCTTCACGCGCTTCCAGTCCAGCGTCTCATCAAACGCCTCGGCCGTCCAGGCGCTGAGCGAGGCGGGGTCGGTCACCCCCTTGGCGTGCCCCACCACATTGCCGAAAAACCGCCGCCTGGTCCCCAGCATGCCCAGGCCCCACTGCACCTTGGTCATCATGTTGGCGATGGATTTCACCGTCAGCTTGGGCGGCGCCGACAGGCCGTTGTGCAGGTCCTTGTGGCGCTGGCCCAGCACCTGCAGGTCCAGCGTCAGCACGATGGCCGAGCAGTTGGCCGCCCGGGCGCGCTCGAACAGGCGGCGCATGAACTCCTCGTCCTTGAGCGTGTAGACCTGGAACCAGAACGGGCGCTGCGTATGCGCCGCCACATCCTCGATCGAGCAGATCGAGAGCGTGGACAGGGTAAAGGGCACGCCGAATTTCTCGGCCGCGCGCGCGGCCTTGATCTCGCCGTCGGCGCATTGCATGCCGGTTAGCCCCACGGGCGCCAGCGCCACGGGCATGGCCACATCCTCGCCGATCATGGTCGACTTGGTCGACCGGTTCGACATGTCCACCGCCACCCGCTGGCGCAGACGCAGATGGGCGAAATCGGTGGTGTTGTCGCGGAAGGTCTGTTCGCTCCAGGATCCGCTTTCGGCGTAATCGAAGAACATGCGCGGGGTGCGGCGGCGATACAGACGGCGCAGATCCTCGATTTCGGCGATCACGGGCATGGGGGGCAACCTTCGGGTGGCGATTGGTCCTGTTTTCTTACCAATCCACGGGTAGTTGCGCAATCACGGATATGCACGGGTCAGGACCGCGGACAGCCCCCCCGCGAGCCGGCAGGGTGTGGGCTTGCCAGTCCGCGGCGCAGGGGTAAAGTGCGCAGGGAAATGGTCATGAGGTCAGCATGAAGAACGTGTTTCTTGCCGTCGCTGCGGCGGCGTTGGTCTGGGGCTCCGGCGCGCTGGCGCAATCGGGGTGCGGCGGCAGCTTTTCGGCCTTCGTGGACGGGCTCAGGACCGAGGCGGTGCAGCGCGGCTTCGCGCAGTCCACGGTCGATTCATTCTTCCGCAACGTGCGCCAGGACGAGGCCGTGGTCCGCGCCGACCGGCGGCAGGGCATCTTTCAGCGTCCGTTTCTGGATTTTTCGCGCGCGCTGATTTCGCAGAACCGGATGGACAACGGGCGGCGCAATCTGGAGCGCTATCGACAACTCTTCGACGTGGCACGGCAGAGTTACGGGGTCTCGCCCGGCATCCTGCTGGCCTTCTGGGCGTTCGAGACCGATTTCGGCGCCGTGCAGGGGGATTTCAACACCGTCAACGCGCTGGTCACGCTGGCCCATGACTGCCGCCGCCCGGAGCTGTTCCGCCCGCAGGTCTTTGCGGCGCTGGAACTCTATGCCAATGGCGCGCTGGACCCGGCGAACCAGCGCGGCGCCTGGGCGGGCGAGATCGGGATGGTGCAGAAGCTGCCCTCGGACATCCTGAACTATGGCGTGGATGCGGATGGGTCGGGGTCGGTGGATCTGGTGCGTTCGGTCCCCGATGCGATCCTGTCGGCGGCGAACATGCTGCGCGCCAAGGGCTGGCGCGCGGGCGAGCCGTGGCTGCACGAGGTCAGCATCCCGCAGGGGCTGGACCTGACCCGCACCGGGCTGCGCACGGAACTGACCGTGGCCGAGTGGCAGCGCATGGGGGTGAGCGCGCGGCACGGCAGCCTGCCCTCGGGGTCCATGCGCGCCTCGGTGATCCTGCCGCAGGGGCACCGGGGCCCGGGCTTCATGGTGTTCCACAATTTCCGCACGCTCTTCGAGTGGAACCAGAGCTTCATCTACATCACCACGGTCGCCTATTTTGCCACGCGGCTGGAAGGCGCGCCGGTCTATGCCGCCGGCAACCCCGAAACCGGGCTGAATCAGGACCAGATGCGCGAATTGCAGCGGCGGCTGGTGGCGCGCGGTTTCGATGTCGGTGGGGTCGACGGCATACTGGGCGCCAACACCCGTGCCGCCGTGCAGGACGTGCAGGCGCAGCTTGGCCTGCCCGCCGACGGCTGGCCCACGCCCGAGTTGCTGCGGCGGCTCTGACCGGGACAGGCGACGGTCGCCGACAATTTGCGTAACAATCGTCCTACTTGATGTTTGCCAGCGGCGCGCGCCTGCGGCATGATCTACGCAGTCGGACAGGATGTCCGGCCTTCTTCTGACGGCGCGTGTGGTGTGGTGCGCCTGGGTGAGGGGGGTCCGGGCACGTTTCCGGGCCCCCATTTCGATCCCTGTTTTTCGCCGCCCGGAAGCGCTTGGTGCCCCCCAGGCGCCGCCGTTCCCGTGGCTGCCGCGACGGACTGCGTCCCGGAAATGCCCGCGCTCCCCCCAGAAATGACCTGAAGCCCGCCCCATTCCTGCCACGGCGCGCTGGCAAATCGTTAACCACGACGCAGAACGCACGCGTTCAGGCACGGACGCCGCCACCGATAGGCAACGGAGACGCAGGAAATGCAGAATGCAACGCACGGAATTTTCGGGTCGCTGGGAACACGGATGAGGACGCCACTGGTGTATCTGGGCGCTCAGGTGGAACACGATGAAACGAATGACCCCGTCATTCACCGCTATGCGCAGCTTTCCGACCCCAAACTGGCCGAAACGCCCGCCCGCAGCGTATTCCGGCATTGATCCGGAACAGGTGCTGCGCGCTCAGACCTGCACCCTGACGCCAGGCAGTTCCAGCGTGGCCAGCAGATCGCGCAATTCCTGACGCGCGGCGATGTTGGACAGGCTGAAGCTCGCCTCGCCCAGATCGCGCAGGTCCAGAAGCGTCAGCCCACGCGGGAACAACTCGCGAAAGATCACCCGTTCCGAAAACCCCGGCGCCACCCGGAAACCGATCCGGCGGGACAGCTCTTCCAGCGCGGCGCCGACCTTGCGCTTGTTGTGCATCGCCTGCGTGCCCATGCGATTGCGCAGAACCACCCAATCGATCGGCTTCAGCCCCTCGCGCGCCCGTGCCTGCCGCGCCGCCCAGACCATTTCGGCATAGATTGATGGTCCCAGTACCTTGACCGTTTCGGGGCCGATCTCCGGATCAATGCGGGCC
The DNA here is from genome assembly GCA_007121115.1 of Paracoccaceae bacterium. Classification (GTDB taxonomy): domain Bacteria; phylum Pseudomonadota; class Alphaproteobacteria; order Rhodobacterales; family Rhodobacteraceae; genus Rhabdonatronobacter. Next base: position 5,073 of record SKMI01000073.1, read on the forward strand.
AGCAGGTCGAAATCGACGAAACTGTCATTCATCGGCGTGATCAGCGTGTCGGCCAGCGCATGAGCCAGCTGGCTCAGCCGCGTATGCGCGCCCGGACAGTCGATGACGATGAAATCGCTGCGCGGCTCCAGTTCGGACATGGCGGCGGAAAAGCGCAGGTCCAGCGGGTTCGCCCCCTCGGGCAGCGCGTCCGGATCAGCCTCGGGCAGCGGAAGATACTCCGGCATCGGCAGGTCCAGCCCTTTGCGCGCGACATGGGCGCGGCGGTTCTCGATGTACCGGCCGAGCGAGCGTTGCCGCAGGTCCAGGTCCAGCGCGCCGACCCGGTGCCCCATCCGCGCCAGCGCCACGGCCACATGCATCGAGGTCGTGGACTTGCCCGACCCACCCTTTTCGTTGCCAATGACGATGATATGCGCCACGCGTCTTTTCTCCGAAGCCTGTGATCCGGGGCGCTTTGCGTGGACACCACGGCGCCGCCGGACCGCACAGACGATCAGGGCGCGCCGATGGCGCGCCCCTTCAGGTCATGCTGCGAAGGTCGGGGTTTCAGAAACCCAGGCCTGCGTACTTGTTCTTGAACTTCGACACCCGGCCGCCGCTGTCCATCAGCCGCGCGCCGCCGCCGGTCCAGGCGGGGTGCACCGTGGGGTCGATTTCAAGCGACAGCGTATCGCCCTCGGCGCCCCAGGTCGAGCGCATCTGCACGACGGTGCCGTCGGTCATCTTGACGTTGATCATGTGATAGTCGGGGTGCGTATCGGCTTTCATGGCCCGGGCCTCCTCAGGACTTCGGCGCGCCCAGCGGGCGGTAGTTGGTCTTTTCGGCGATGCGGGCAGACTTGCCGCGGCGGTCGCGCAGGTAATACAGCTTCGCGCGCCGCACCTTGCCGCGACGGACCACGGTAATGCTGTCGATGTTGGTCGAATAGAGCGGGAACATCCGTTCCACCCCCTCGCCGAACGAAATCTTGCGCACGGTGAACGAGCCGCCCAGCGTGTTGCCGCCCTTGCGGCTGATGCAGACGCCTTCGAAGTTCTGCACGCGGGTGCGGGTGCCCTCGGTCACCTTGTAGCCCACGCGGACGGTGTCGCCGGCCTTGAAGTCGGGGATATCCTTGCCAAGCTCGGCAATCTGCTCGGCTTCGATCTGCGCGATCAGGTTCATCGCGAATTCCTTTCGATATGGCGCGGTTTTCGTCCGCGTCCTGTGAGCGCCCTCAGAGCTCTTGGTCTCCATCCGGGTCCCTATTGTGCGCTTCACAATAAGCCCGCCAGAGGTCAGGGCGGCGTTCCTTGGTCAGCCTCTCGGCCATGTCCCGTCGCCAGTCGGCAACCTTGCCATGATCCCCGGACAGGAGAACTTCCGGGATGTCGCGGCCTTGCCAGCTGGCGGGGCGGGTGTAGTGTGGGTGCTCCAGCAGCCCTTCGGAAAACGACTCTTCCTCGGTGGATGCCTGATTCCCGAGCACGCGCGGTATAAGCCGGACCGTGGCATCGATCAAGGCCTGCGCGGCAATCTCGCCGCCCGAGAGGATGAAATCGCCAAGCGAGACCTCCTCAACCCCGAAATGATCGATCACCCGCTGGTCCAGCCCCTCGAACCGCCCGCAGATCAGCGTCATGCCCGCCCCCTGCGCCAGCGCCTGCGCGCGCGCCTGCGTGAAGGGCCGCCCGCGCGGCGACAGATAGATGATCGGCCACTGCCCACGGTCGGCGGGCGTGCCTTGCGCCGCGACGGACAGCGCGCGGGCCAAAACATCGGCGCGCAGCACCATGCCCGCGCCGCCGCCCGCGGGCGTGTCATCGACGTTGCGGTGCTTGCCCTCGCCAAAGCTGCGCAGGTCGATGGGGTCGAGCGCCCAGAGCCCCTGATCCAGCGCCCTGCCGGTCAGCGACAGGCCCAGTGTGCCTGGAAAGGCCTGCGGGAACAGCGTTATGACCTTCGCCCGCCAGGCTCCGGCGACCCTGCGACTGTCGGCCATCAGGTCCCGCGGCTGGAGCGAGACAACCGGCTGCACCCGCCCGTGTGACCGTGGTTTGCCAGGCGCGCTCATGTCTCTGCCCCATCACCGCTGCGCAACCGCGCGGCCAACGCCTCCAGCGCCTCGCACAGGTCCGCGTCCTCGATCACATAGCGGTCGGCAACCCGGTCGATCCGGTCGGGCGCCGGGAAATCCGCCGCCACGCCGGGCACCAGGTCCAGCAACCCGTCCGCCTTCATCGCCCAGAGCGCCAGCGCCGCCTCGCAATCCTCGGCGGCGATCACGTCGAAGATGCGCGCGGCCAGCTTCTCGCCCCGCAGCACGTGGCTGGCATGGGGGTCGGCCATCAGCGCCACCAGCGCCAGACGGTCGCGCACTGGCGCCGCGTCGGCCCGCCGGAAAAGCGCCTCGGCCACCGCCTCCGCCCCGGCGGGCTCCAGCGCGGGGGTGATCGCTTCCACAAGCGCGTGATAGCCCGGCGCGCTGCGGTCCAGCGCATCAAGGCGCTCTGCCAGCGCCGCCAGCGCCTCACGCTGCTGCGCGGGGTCGATGCCTGCTTCGGGCTCCGGTTCGGGCTCCGGGTCCGGCTTCGGTTCCGGGTCGGGAGGAGTGTCCGGCTCCGTCGCGTCTCCCAGCGACCCGGCAGCCTCCTGCGAAACCCGGACCAGTTCGGCCAGTTCTTCGGGCGGCACCCGGATCAACCGTCCCAGCAACAGCGCCCCCACCGCCACGGCAATCAGAAGCCATGCGGGCAGAACCGCATCCGCCCAGAGCCCCGCCGCATGACCCAACCCCATCAGCAACGCCACAACCGCCCCCTGCGCGGTCAGCGCGGCGGCCAGCGGCATCGGGGTTTCGCCCCCCGGCGCCTGCACGCCGAGGAACCAGAGCGCGAACACCGCCCAGAAGACGATCCACAGCACCGGATCGAAGCCGGCAAGCCCGGCAGCAAAAGGCGTCACCAGCACGATACTGCCCAGGATCGTGGTCAGCCGCAGACGCAATTGCAGGCTCATTCCGACGCCTCCGGCGGATCGGCCACGATCCGGCCCGCGGCCAGATCGACGGTCGGCACCACGGCACGCGTAAAGGGCAGCAGTAACGGCTCGGCCCCGGCGCGACGAATCTCGAGGATGTCGCCCGCCCCGTGGTTCAGCACCGCCGCCACCCGGCCCAGCGGCGCGCCGCCGGTGTCCTGCACCGAAAGACCTATCAGGTCGGCATGGTAATACTCGTCCTCGTCGGTGGCGGGCAGGGCCGCGCGGTCGGCATAGAGCCGCAGTCCGCGCAGGGCGTCGGCGGCCTCGCGCGTCTCCACCCCCGAAAGCCGCGCCGCCAGCCCCCAGGCCACGGGCCGGTCCAGCGTCACGGTGAAGGATCGCGCGCCGTCTTCGGTCCAGAGCGGCCCGTAACCCGCAATCGCCTCCGGCTCGGCGCAAAAACTCTTCAGCCGCACCGCCCCGCGCACACCAAAGGCCCCGGCAATGGCGCCGACACAGACCCTATCCGCGCTCATGGCCAGCCCCTCATCCCGCGCGCCCTGCTGCCTTCATCTTGCCGAAAATACCTTCCGGGGGTGAGCCAGCCGCCTTGGCCTGGCGAGGGGGGCAGAAGGCCCCCTTCCCCCGCGCGTCACTCGGCGCCGGCGGCCTCGGCCTTGGCGGCACGCTCGGCGGCGCGTTCCTTGGCCTTCTTGCCGGGTTCGGCCTTCTGCGGATTGTTGCGGGCAGCCTTCTCGCGCAGCCCGGCGGATTCGAGGAAACGCGCCACCCGGTCGGTGGGCTGGGCGCCCTGATCCAGCCAGTGCTGGATGCGCTCGACGTTCATGCGGATGCGGTCCTCGCTGTCCTTGGGCAGCAGCGGATTGTAGGTGCCGAGCTTTTCCAGAAAGCGACCGTCGCGCGGCATGCGGCTGTCGGCCGCGACAATTGCGTAATGCGGGCGCTTCTTGGAGCCGCCGCGGGCGAGTCGGATCTTCGTAGCCATTGTGTCATCTCCTTGTCATGGCATGGGGAGCCGCCCCGCAAGGGTGCGGCCGAAGCTTGGGTCATTTCTGCATCCGCTCGTGGTGACGGATCACCTCCGAGATGATGAAGTTCAGGAATTTCTTGGCGAATTCGGGGTCCAGATCGGCCTCTTTGGCGAGCCATTCCAGCCGCTCGATCTGGCGTTCCTCGCGCGCCGGGTCCGAGGGCGGCAGGTTGTGCGCGGCCTTCAGCCGACCCACCGCCTGGGTGTGCTTGAACCGCTCCCCCAGCGTGTAGACGAGGATCGCGTCCAGCCGGTCGATGCTGTCGCGGTGATCGGCCAGCAACTCGGCGGCGCGGGCGGCGGGGTCGGTCATCGGGCTCCTGCCTTGGCGTTTGGGCGGCTTGGCTGGCGGAGGAGGGGGGCTGTCTGCCCCCCTCTGGCCCGTGCCGGGCCATTCACCCCCCGAGGATATTTTCGCACAGATGATGCAGCGGTCATGCTGGTGCCTCGCCCGGGTCGGCGGCGGAAGGGTGGCGCCAGATCTGCACCGGCCATTCGATCAGCACCGCGTCGCGTTCCACCGTCGCGCCGAGGCGCTGCGCGAGGGCTTGCGAGCGGATATTGGCCGGGTCGATGCAGGAGATCACGCGGTCGAGGCCCTGGTGGCAAGCGGCGTGGGCGCGCGCGGCGCGGGCGCCTTCGTAGGCGAGGCCGCGGCCTTCGAACCCGTCGTAGATATGCCAGCCGAGTTCGGGTTCCGGCCAGCCGTCGTTGAAGATCATGCCGATCCGCCCGGCAGTGGCGCCGGTTGCGCGGCATTCCAGCATCCACATGCCGAAGCCGCGCAGCGCCCAGTGTCCGAAGGCGCCGAGGAACGAAACCCAGCTGCGATAGCGCGGATAGGGGCCGCCGACGTGGCGCGACCGCTCGGAGGCGCCGAAGGCGGCGAAGGCTTCGAAATCGCGCTCTTCCGGGCCGCGCAGGATCAGCCGGTCGGTGGTGATCCGGGGGATATCCAGGCTCAGGCTCACTTCTTGCGCCCCAGCCCTGAAAGCCCGCCGGGAAGTTTCATTCCACCGCCCCCCATGCCGCCACCGAGCCCGCCGAGCTGTCGCGCGGCGGCCTGCATGGCGGCGGGGTCCATCTGCGAGGGGTCCGGCATGGCGTCCTGACCCTTGCCGAACATGCTGCCCATGGCCTGTTTCAGCATCCCCTTCTTGCCCAGGCGTTTCATCATGTCGGCCATCTGGCGGTGCTGTTTCAGAAGCTTGTTCAGTTCCGAGACCTCCAGCCCCGCGCCCTTGGCGATGCGCTTCTTGCGGCTGGCCTGCAGGACCGCGGGGTTGGCGCGTTCCTTCCGGGTCATCGAGTTGATCAGCGCGATCTGGCGCTTGATCATGGTGTCGTCGAAGCCCGCGGCCTCGGCCTGCTTCGACATCTTGCCCATGCCGGGCATCATGCCCATCACGGACTGCATGCCGCCCATCTTGACCATCTGCTCAAGCTGGCCCTTCAGGTCGTTCATGTTGAACTGGCCCTTCTGGAAGCGCTTCATCATGCGCTCGGCCTGCTCGACCTCCAGCGTCTCCTGCGCCTTTTCCACCAGCGCGACGATATCGCCCATTCCGAGGATGCGCCCGGCGATACGCTGCGGATCGAAGACCTCGAGCGCGTCGGTCTTTTCGCCCAGACCGACGAAGCGGATCGGCTTGCCGGTGACCGCGCGCATGGAAAGCGCCGCGCCGCCGCGCCCGTCGCCGTCCATCCGGGTCAGGATCACGCCCGAGACGCCCAGCTTGCCGTCGAACTCGGCGGCCACGTTCACCGCGTCCTGCCCGGTCAGGCCATCGACGACCAGAAGCGTTTCGCGCGGGGCGGCGACGTCGCGCACCGCCTGCACCTCGTCCATCAGCACTTCGTCGATGTGCAGCCGCCCGGCGGTGTCCAGCAGGAACACGTCATAGCCGCCCAGCGTGGCCTGCTGCTTGGCGCGCTGGGCGATCTGCACTGCCGTCTGGCCCTGAACGATCGGCAGCGTGTCCACGCCGATCTGGGCGCCCAGAATCGCCAGCTGCTCCATGGCCGCCGGGCGGTTGGTGTCGAGCGAGGCCATCAGCACCCGCTTGCCCTCGCGCTCGCTCAGGCGCCGGGCCAGTTTGGCGGTGGTGGTGGTCTTGCCCGAGCCCTGCAGGCCGACCATGAGGATCGGCGCGGGCGGGTTGTCGATCTTCAGCTTGCCGGGGTCGCCCTCGCCCGTGAGCGTGGCGATGAGTTCGTCATGGACGATCTTGACCACCTGCTGGCCCGGCGTGATGGACTTCATCACCGCCGCGCCCGTGGCCTTCGCCTGCACGCGCTTGATGAAATCGCGCGTCACGGCGAGCGAGACAT
>SKMI01000346.1 GCA_007121115.1 Paracoccaceae bacterium
CGGCGGCAGGCTCCACCACCGGCTCGGGCACAGGGGTGTCGGGCGCAGCGGCCGCGGGCGCCGCCGGTTCCGCCGCGACCTGCGCCATCAGCGCGGGCGCCTTGTCGCGCAACTCGTGCACCACGCGCTGCGCCAGTTTCGGGCCCACGCCGGGCGCCTTGCGCACGCTGCCCGCATCGCCCAGCGCAATGGCACGGGCCACGCCTTCGGGGCCCAGCGCGCCCAGGATCGCCATGGACGCCTTTGCCCCGACCCCCTGGACCGAGGTCAGGAGCCGATGCCATTCCTTTTCCAGCAGCGTCGGAAAGCCGAAAAGCTGCAGCAAATCCTCGCGCACCACCAGTTCCGTGTGCAGCGCCACCGCCGCGCCCAGCCCCGGCAGGTCCAGCAACGTGCGGTCGGACACATGCACGATATACCCCACGCCGCCCACATCGATCAGCACATGATCCACGCCCCGGTGGATCAGCCGCCCGGCGATGCGCCCGATCATCGGCCCGCCCCCGCCGCGCGCGCCAGCCGCCCCGCCGACTGGCAATGCCAGGCGTGGCAGATCGCCACCGCCAGCGCATCCGCCGCATCCGGCCCGGCCAGGTCCACACCGGGAAGCTGCATCCGGACCATGTGATCCACCTGCACCTTGGCGGCCTTGCCCACGCCGACCACGGCCTTCTTGACCGCGTTGGGTGCGTATTCACCAACGCTCAGCCCCGCCTGCGCGGGCACCAACAGCGCCACCCCGCGCGCCGAGCCGAGTTTCAGCGTGGCCACCGCATCCTTGTTCACGAAGGTCTGTTCCACCGCGGCTTCGGTCGGGCGGAAGCGGGCCAGAACCTCGGCCAACTGCCCGTGCAGCGCCAGCAGCCTTGCGGCCAGCGACAAGCTGGTATCGGCGGTACAGACCCCGTTGGCCACATGCGACAGCCGCGAACCCGCCACATCGATCACGCCCCAGCCCATGTTGCGCAACCCCGGATCGATTCCGATCACCCGCATGCCTGCCCCATTATTCCGACATTTTTCCCACGCTAGCACGAAGCGCGAACATCTGCCAGCGCCAAGCGAATGCGCCAAGCCGCCCCGGCGCGCCGCCCGCATGAGCGGAAAACCGCCGCCAACCCCCCGGCAGCCATGCCTTTTTCGCATGATGGGTATGCGCGGATTGCGGCTTGTGGCGTGTTCTCACTCCGCCTAGATCACGGGCACGGAAGCACAGTGCTTCAGCATTCATCACCCCCCTTGCCAATGGAGCAGACAATGGCATTCTTCATGCAGAGCCGTCCTCACGCAGAGGGTGTGTTTGGCGCATTCCGGGGGTTTTCGTTCGGCGAGTTCTTCGCCGTCTTCAAAACCTGGAATGACAAGCGCACCACTCGTAACGAACTGAACAAGCTGACCGATCGCGAGCTTGACGACATCGGACTGAGCCGCAGCGACATCGATGTGATCGTGCACAACATGCGCTGACACGCGCCGCGTCATTCAACGCCAGTCACGCCGCCGGGCCCCGGCGGCGTTTGCCTTTGGCAGGATCCGTCCGGGGCGGCGCCGGGGTGTGGTGCATAAACATGCGGTGAAAATGCCGCTTTCCGGCGCGGATCGCTTGCCGGAGGTGCGAAGCGAGATAGCTTTCCGATCGCAAGCGGGCGGTGCACGACCGGAAGACCTACCCCTCGCTCCCTCCTTTCGGACGCTGTGGCGTTTCGCTTGCACCCCTGCTTTGGCGCACGCCATGCGCTCTTGCCTTTCGGACCCGAATTTTTCATACAGAGCGGGTCAGATCATGAGGCTCCCATGCGCGCACGCATCTTCCGCCCGGCCCGCACGGCCATGCAATCCGGCACTGCGCGCACCCGCGACTGGGTGCTGGAGTTTTCGCCGGCCGAGGCGCGGCGCATCGACCCGTTGATGGGATGGACCAGTTCCGGTGACATGGACAGCCAGGTGCGCCTGCGGTTTGAATCACGCGCAGCCGCGGAAGCCTATGCCAAGGCGCGGGACATCGATTACATCGTGATCGAACCCCGGAAACGGCCCGTCAACATTCGCCCGGCCGGGTATGCGGAAAACTTCTCGCCCAACCGTCGACAGGGCTGGACCCACTGATCCGCAGGCGCCGAGGCGCCTGCTGCCGGTTTCGTTCGTTGCCGCGCCTCAAAATTGCTGCATTTCCGCCCTTCGACTGTCCGGTTTCCCGCCGAGGCTGTGTTAACCAGGATTTTCGCCAGCACACGCCACCACCGGCCAGGAGACGAACATGCACAGGGCCTCACCTGGACGCGCCACCGACACGCCGCCCCCCCGGCTCAAGACCGAGTGGCGGGCCACGGTCATGCCCGCCGGCAAGCAACTATCCGGCTTTGCGGCGGGCACCGTCATCGACACCACCGACGGCCCGATGCCGGTGGAGGCGCTGATGGCCGGTGACATGCTGCTGACCACCGAAGGCGCGCCGATGCCGCTGCGCGCCGTGTCTTCGGCCCTGTGCCGCAACGCAACCGTGGTGCGTCTTGCGCTCGATACCTTCGAACGGAACGGGACCGCGCGGGAACTGCTGGTCGGCCCGGCCCAGACGCTGAAGCTGGACAATGGCCGCCCCTGCAGCCGCTTCCTCGGCCCTGCGCTGACCCCGGCGGCCGAGTTGATCTGCGCGCGCGGGGTGCGGCTGGAAGCGGTCGCGGAAATCCGGCTCTATCAGCTTCACTGCGACGCCAGGGCGGTGATCCACGCGCAGGGGGTCGAGGCCGTGATCCGCCCACTCTGCGCGGACCTGCCCGCCAAGACGCGCCTGCACTGACCGCCGCGCCCGCTTGCAGTGCCGCGGCGCGGCCTGTAGGGGTTGGCCAACCCCGATCAGCAGCGGAGCGGACCTCATGGCCTCGTATCAATACGTCTATCACATGGATGGCGTCTCCAAGACCTATCCCGGCGGCAAGAAGTGCTTTGAAAACATCCGCCTGAACTTCCTCCCCGGGGTCAAGATCGGTGTGGTGGGCGTCAACGGCGCGGGCAAGTCGACGCTCCTGCGCATCATGGCCGGGCAGGACAAGGACTTC
>SKMI01000171.1 GCA_007121115.1 Paracoccaceae bacterium
CGGCCAGCGACCCATTGGGATAGAGCCGCAGGTTGCGCGGGCCGAACATCAGCCCCGGTTCGCCGATATCATGCACCTGCTGACGTTGTTCGGGCGACAGCCGCGAGCGCACCCAGACGAAGCGGCGATTGGGGTCGGTAAACTGACGCTCCAGCCGTGCGGCATCGATGTCGGGGAAGATGCGCCCCAGCTCGCGCGCGGCGCGCATCGGGTCGATCATGTGGCGGGTTTCGGCATAGAGTGCGTGGGTGGTCAGGTTGGTGGCCAGCACCCGCCCGCGCCTGTCCACGATCTCGGCCCGTTCTGACGAGATCGCCTCGGTCGCGCCGCGGGTGACCGGTGCGGGCTCGGTTGCGGCCAGCAGCGCCATGCGCGCACCGATGACGGCGAAACCGCAGACGAAGGCCAGCAGCGTGACCACAAGGCGACTTTCGGCGCGGCGGCGCGCCTTGTCGCGCGCGGCCTCGTGCCGCAGGCGCAGGTTCTCGCGTTCGATATGATCGGGGTTTTCACCCCGGCTGCGCGCTTGCAGGATGCGTGCCAGCGGTCTGAGCGGCGTGCGGATCATGGCGCGGGCTCCTCGTTTTCATCCGCGTCGAGGTCATAGGCGCCAAAAACCTCGATCCCCTCTTCCAGCAGGTCCAGATCGATCGGCGCCGGGTCCGGCAGCGGATAGGCCACCTGCTCGATGGTGCCGAAATGCGTGGCCTCCATCGGCAACAGCAGCAGGCGGTCGAAGTTCAGCAGCACAAGTTCGTGCAACCGCGCCGGGCGGTTCAGGTAGGCCCATTCGGCGCGCTGCACGGAAATCGCTTCCTCCAGCGCCGCGATCTCGCGCGTCAGCGCGGTGCGTTCGGCCATGGCCTGACGGGTGTTGTGGTTTTCGCGGTAAGCCCAGAAGGCCAGCACCACAACGGCGCAGACCGACAGCAGGAACAGAAAGCTACGCATCCGGTGTGTTTCCCCCTTTCAGCGCCAAAGCCGGAAGCCCCAGCACCTGGCGGTCAACCGGCCCGGCGGGCGCGTCCAGCCGCTCGGCCACGCGCAGCAGCGCCGAGCGCGCGCGCGGATTGGCGGCGAGTTCCGCGTCATCCGGCGCGATGGCCCGGCGCGAGAGCAGCTTGAAACGTGGCGCTACGGTCGCTTCCTCGGGGGCGTGGCGGCTGGTCCCGCCCCCCTGCCCCGACCGGCGCTGGATGAAACGCTTGACGATCCGGTCCTCGAGCGAATGAAAGCTGACCACCGCCAGCCGCCCGCCGGGTTTCAAGGCGCGCTCGGCGGCCTCCAGCCCGTCCACCAGTTGCGTGAACTCGGCGTTCACGGCGATGCGCAGGGCCTGGAAACTACGGGTGGCAGGGTGGCTCTGCCCGGGCTTGGAGCGCGGCAGGCAGGCGGCAACGATCTCGGCCAGTTGCGCGGTAGTGGTGATGGGCGCGTCAGCGCGGGCGCGGGTGATGGCACGGGCGATCCGGCGCGCGGCGCGTTCCTCGCCATAGTGGAACAGGATGTCGGCCAGGTGCGACTCGGGCGCGTTGTTGACCAGATCGGCCGCACTTTCGCCCACCTGCCCCATGCGCATGTCCAGCGGCCCGTCTCGGGTGAAGGAAAAGCCGCGCTCCGCCTGGTCAAGCTGCATGGACGACACGCCCAGATCCAGCACCACGCCGTCCAGCGGCTCCTGCGCGTGGTCGTCCAGCCGGTCGAAGGTGCCATGAACCAGCCACAGCCGGTCCCCGTAGTCTCCGGCCCAGTCGTCGGCCATCGCCAGCGCCGCCGGGTCGCGGTCCACGCCGATCACACGCTCTGCCCCCGCCTCCAGCAGCCCGCGCGCATAGCCGCCCGCGCCGAATGTCCCGTCCAGCCAGACCCCATGCACCGGGGCCACCGCCGCCAGCAACGGGCGGAGCAGCACGGGGACATGCGGCGCCGCGGGGTCTTGCATCAGCCGTCCCCGTCAAGCGCCGGCAACAGGGTGCGGATGTCGAAATCCTCGTCCTGCTCGGCCATCCAGGCTTCGGCCTTGGCGGCTTCGATCTCGGCATAGGTCTCGGGCTTCCAGATCTCGAAATGGTCGCCCGCGGCAATGAAGAATGCCTCGGATGCAAGCCCGATCTTGTCGCGCAGGAACTTGGGCAGGACGATGCGGCCGTCCTCGTCGATCTGGGTGTCCATGGCGCGGCCGTGAAAGACACGCTCGGCCATCTTGCGCGGGATCGACCCGGGCTGCATCCGTGCGATGCGGGCCTCGATCTCGTCCATGGCTTCGATGGTGTAGCAGTCAAGCTGGCGCTGCGTGTCCAGCCCGTAGACGATGACAAGGTTGGGCCGCGGCCCCGAGGGCCAGTCCGGGTCGCCCTTTTCGACGACACGGCGAAAGCTGGCCGGGATGGAGACCCGGCCCTTGCTGTCCACCTTGAGGTGGCCTTCGCCTCGGAACTTGCGTGCCACTGTTTCGCGGCCCTCTCGTTATTGCTTCGTCCGGGCCGGGAGGGTTGGCCCTGAACGGACAACGGCGGACCGGGATGCTGCCACTACCCGATCCGCCGCCCTGTCCCATCGCTGGGTGTCCGGCTGCGCATGCCATCTGGGGGGGATGTCTGCTCGCGTGCGCGCCGAATCTTCTGTCGTGGATAAAGCGGGTGCCTGTATGAAACCGTCTTGGGTGTTTCGGGGTCTGCCGCCCCTTTGTTGTCCCGTTCTATCCTGCAAACAGGGATGACATGGGAATTCATGGGAGGCAATTGTTTTTTCGCCCCTGACACTGCCGGAAATCGCCAAATGCCGCCATCTTGGGCACCCCATCCTGTGGCGAAAGGCAGTATTTGTCAATATGTAGTAAGAACAATATTGGAACCAACCAATATACACTTGAAATGTCGCTGATGCGCAACAGTGCCATGAATTCCCAAAATATGCCCTCGCATGGCGCAAGCGACGCGCCTCGGGCCGCGGGATACCGCCTTCCGGGACGGAAATCCGCTCGAATCACGCCGATTCACGCCGCCTCACACCGCGGTGATTCGTGACCGGGGTTGGTGACTGGCGGTCCGGCACGGCGTCGGTCCCATGAATTCCCGGACCTTACTCCGGCGACGCACCTGCTCCCACGATTTCCCGCGATGGCCCGGCACTCGGCACGGTCCGCGCGCCTTACGGGCCTGTGGCGGGGTCAGCCGCCGCAGCTTTCGATCAATCGCCGCGCAATCCGGCGATAGGGCTCGGCCAGCGGGCTGTCGGTGGCCGCAACCGGCAAGCCACCATCGCCGGCCAGCCGCACCTCGACCGCCAGCGGCAATTCGCCCAGAAACGGCAGCTCCAGCCGCGCCGCTTCCCGGCGCACGCCGCCTTCGCCGAAAATGTGTTCCTCGTGCCCGCATCGGGGGCAGATGAAGGTGGACATGTTCTCGATCAGTCCCAGCACCGGCGTCTTGAGCGTCTGGAAGGCCCGCAACGCCTTGCGCGCGTCCAGCAGCGCCACGTCCTGCGGGGTCGAAACCACCAGCGCGCCCGCCACGTCGAAGTCCGTGCACAGGTTCAACTGCACATCCCCCGTGCCAGGCGGCATGTCGATCAGCAGCGCATCCAGGTCACCCCATTGCACCTGAGTCAGCAATTGTCGCAGCGCGCTCTTGAGCATCGCACCGCGCCACATGACCGCATCATCTTCCTGCAACAGCAGGCCGATCGAGATCATGGTCACCCCATGAGCCTGCGGCGGAATGATGGTCTTGCCGTCGGGTGCGCTGGGGACAACCGAAATTCCCATCATCCGGGGCTGGCTGGGGCCATAAAGGTCGGCATCGAGCAGGCCGACACGCCAGCCCTCGCGCGCCAGCGCCACCGCAAGGTTCGAAGCCACGGTGGACTTGCCCACCCCACCCTTGCCGGAACCGATGGCAATGATGTGCCGCACCCCCGCCAGCGCCTGCCGGTCCGGCTGCGCGGCAGGTTGACGCCCTGCCCGATTGGAGTGCTTGATTGCGGGCGCATCACCCCTGCGGCCCGAACGTGCGGACGCCGGAGCCGCATGGCGCGTGGCATCGTGCGCCGTCAACGCCACAGACACCCGTGCCACCCCAGGCAGTGCCGAGACTGCCGCCTCGGCCGCGTCGCGCACCTTGGCAAGGGCGTGGGCCGCCGCTGGCGTTCCGGCCTCGATGACAAAGCGCACATGGCCATCCTCGACCACCAGCGCGCGCACCAGATCGCGGGACACCAGCGTGCCGCCGTCCGTGCCGCCGCCCGTACTGCCGTCCGGCACGGCAATGGTGTCGAGCGCCTTCAGGATATCGTCGCGCGTGATCGCCATGCCCGCCCCCAGAAAAACTGCTTGTAACTTGTGCAGAAATCACCGCACCGCAAGGCTTGGCGCGCGCAGCGGTTTTCAAAGCGCACGTATTTCAGACATTTCCGCTTAGCCTGCCCGCAAATTGACCCAACGGAAACATGCGGTTAGCGCATAGCTGCGTTGCAGCAAAAAACATTGCGCAATCGCAGCGAAGGGATATCTTGATTGGCAACCGAAGCGGTTTGAAACCTGCTGAACGCTGTGCAGAAAGACTGTGAAGAGTGGCCTACGCAACCTCAAAATTCAACCATGACGGTTTCGCTGCGCGGATCGCGGGCATTCTCGGGTCGCGCTGGCGGCAGTACCGGGTCTACCGCAGCACTTATGCGGAACTTAACGCCCTGTCCCGCCGCGAGTTGGATGATCTGGGCATCAGCCGCCATGCAATCAGCCGCATGGCCGCCGAAGCCGCGCGCCGCGCGGCCTGACGAACACCGGGTGGCACGCGCCGCCCGACATGAACATCGGTTATGGCATCGGCAAGCGATGTCGCAACCAACAAGGAACGGTGAGCCCCCTCCTCCTCCCTGGGGCGAATCGTGCGGGACTGATCGGCGCTTCCTCCTCCCTGCGCCGGTTGGTTCCGGAACTTGGGCCGAGAGCCCGGCGAGCCGAAGCCCCCTCCTCCTCCCTGGGGTTTAGGCATAATGACGGCGGCAGCTTCCCTCCTCCTCCCTGGAAGCTGTCGCCACATCGCCCGGCCGGTCCATGAAGTGTCTGGCAGACAGGCACACTTGAATGCAGCGGCGTCACCGACCTCCTCCCCGGTGGCGCCGTTTGCATTCCGGGCTACCGACCGCGGAACACGGGCCTGCATCACCTTGGACATCGCCTTGCACATGGCCTCCGGATGCGTATAAAGGCGCATCCTTCCGCCAGAAACGAATCCGGCGCGGCCTCTCGGGGGCGGGTGCGGAAGGAATTGCCTGCCCGGTGAAGCGCGCCATAGAAAAGTGGTGAGACCATGGCTCTCTACGAGCATGTGATGATTGCGCGTCAGGACCTGTCCAACGCGCAAGCCGAAGCGCTGATCGAGCATTTCGGCACTGTCCTGGCCGACAATGGCGGCAAGCTGATGGACAGCGAATACTGGGGCGTCAAGACGATGGCCTACAAGATCAACAAGAACCGCAAGGGCCATTACGCGTTTCTGCGCACCGATGCACCGGCCAGCGCCGTGCAGGAGATGGAGCGCCTGATGCGGCTGCATGATGACGTGATGCGCGTGCTGACCGTCAAGGTCGACGCGCATGCCGAAGGGCCGTCGATCCAGATGCAGAAGCGTGACGAACGCAGCGATCGCCGTCGCTGACCCCCGGACAGGAGTGAACTGAAATGGCTGCAAGACCGTTTTTCCGCCGCCGCAAGGTCTGCCCCTTCTCGGGCGACAATGCGCCGAAGATCGACTACAAGGATACCCGCCTGCTGCAACGCTACATCTCGGAGCGCGGCAAGATCGTGCCGTCGCGGATCACCGCCGTGTCGTCCAAGAAGCAGCGCGAACTGGCCCGGGCCATCAAGCGCGCACGCTTTCTGGCGCTTCTGCCCTACGCCGTGAAATAAGGAGACAGCGACATGCAGGTGATCCTTCTGGAACGCGTGGCCAAGCTCGGCCAGATGGGCGACGTGGTCAGCGTCAAGCCCGGATATGCGCGCAACTTCCTTCTGCCGCAGGGCAAGGCACTGCGCGCAAGCGAGGCCAACATCGAATCCTTCCAGTCCCGCAAGGCCGAGCTTGAGGCCAAGAACCTGGAATCCCGCCGCGAGGCGCAGGATCTGGCGTCCCGTGTGGACGGGCAGACCCATGTGGTGATCCGCTCGGCCTCGGACGCGGGCGCGCTGTACGGGTCGGTCAGCACCCGCGATATCGTCGAGGTTCTGACCGAAGCCGGTGTCAGCATCGACCGCCGTCAGGTGGTGCTGTCGGCGCCGATCAAGACCCTGGGCCTGCACGAGGTGACACTGGTGCTGCACCCCGAGGTCGACGCCACCATCAACGTGAACGTGGCGCGGTCGGCCGAAGAGGCTGAACTGCAGGCTTCGGGCAAGACCATCCAGGAAGCCGCCGCCGAAGAGGAAGAGGCCGCGGAATTCGAGATCGCGGAGCTTTTCGACGATATCGGCTCGGCCGGGATGGACGACGACCTGGATCCCCGCTCGGTCGGCGAAAGCCAGGACCCGCGCGACAACTGACCGCCGCGCGGCATCCGGCCGGAACGACATCCGAAGGCCCCGCTCCCTGTGAGCGGGGCCTCTTTTCGTGCCCGCCAGACGCAACAACCTTGCCCGGCCCCCTCGGCCCGGGCACGCCCCTCCGAGGGCGCAGGGAGGGCGGGCGGGCGCGCCCAGGGAGGGGCGTTCATGACCTGCCCTATCCACCTTCCGCCCGTGTTTTCGATCGTCAACACGGCGTCAACTGCCCCTGACCGCTGCCGCCGGGGCTGTCCGACGCTCCGGGCTGTGCTATGCTCGCCCGGTAACGATCAGACGGAGTATGCCTCGTGAGTCAGTTTCTTGCCTTTTCCGTCCGCGGCCGCGCGCTTGCGCCCCTCGCACTCGCCGCCGCACTCGTCACCGCAGGGTCCGCCAGTGCCGCCGAGCGTGAAACCTATCGGCTGCAAGGCAGCACCGTGACCGTCATCGCACATGATTTCCTGGACGAACAGGAGCTTGACACGCTGCGCCTTGTCGGCACCGATCCGCAGGCGCTGGCGCTGTTCATGGGCGAGGGTGCCGGGCACGGGGCCATCGCTGTGGCCCCGGCGCAGGGGTTCATCCGCGACGGGATGCCGGCCGCCGGGGTCGCGGCGCTGGCGCAATTGCCGGACGCACAATCGGCCCGGAGCGCCGCGCTGGAGATGTGCGAAGCGGAACGCCAGGGCGGGCCGGACTGCACCGTGGTCCTGGAACTGGCCCCCGACTGACACGCCCGAGACGCGCACGCGTTCGCGCGCCCTCACCTGCGCGTGCGACAATTCACACGCTTGATCCAGATCATGTTTTGGGTGACCCGGGGTCGGTAGAGCTTTCGCATCGGGACGCGCTCGCTATAATGGATGGAACACCCAAGCTGTGACGCCAGGGAGACTGCCTTGAACTACGCCGCCGCGATAGACACTGCACTGCAACGCCTTCACGATGAAGGCCGCTATCGCACCTTCATCGATATCGAACGCCGCAAGGGCCACTTCCCGCACGCCATCTGGAACCGTCCCGATGGCACGCAGCAGGAAATCGCGGTCTGGTGCGGCAACGACTATCTGGGCATGGGCCAGCATCCAGCGGTGCTGGAGGCCATGCACCAGGCGCTGGACGCCACCGGCGCCGGGTCGGGCGGCACGCGCAACATCTCGGGCACCACGGTCTATCACAAGGCGCTCGAGGCCGAACTCGCCGACCTGCACGGCAAGGAGGCCGCGCTGGTCTTCACCTCGGCCTATATCGCCAACGATGCCACGCTTTCCACCCTGCCGCGGCTGTTCCCCGGCCTGATCATCTACTCCGACGCGCTGAACCATGCCTCGATGATCGAGGGCGTGCGTCGCAACGGCGGGTCCAAGCGAATCTTCCGGCACAATGACGTGGCGCATTTGCGCGAGTTGATGGAAGCGGACGATCCCGCCGCGCCGAAGCTGATCGCCTTCGAATCGATCTACTCCATGGACGGCGATTTCGGCCCGATCGAGGCGATCTGCGATCTGGCCGACGAATTCAACGCGCTCACCTATATCGACGAAGTGCACGCGGTGGGCATGTATGGCCCGCGCGGCGCCGGGGTCTGCGAGCGCGACCGGCTGATGCACCGCATCGACATCATCAACGGCACGCTGGCCAAGGCCTATGGCGTGATGGGCGGCTATATCGCCGCCGGGGCGAAGTTGTGCGACGCCATCCGCTCCTATGCGCCGGGGTTCATCTTCACCACCTCGCTGCCGCCCGCCGTGGCGGCCGGGGCGGCGGCCAGCGTGCGGCATCTGAAGTCCGATCAGTCCCTGCGCGACAAGCAGCAGGAACACGCCCGCATCCTGAAGATGCGGCTGAAGGCACTCGGCCTGCCGATCATCGACCACGGCAGCCATATCGTGCCCGTCCATGTGGGCGACCCGGTGCATTGCAAGCTGATTTCGGACATGCTGCTGGAGCGCTTCGGCATCTACGTGCAGCCGATCAACTTCCCCACCGTGCCGCGCGGCACCGAGCGGTTGCGCTTCACGCCCTCGCCCGTGCACACGCCGCGGATGATCGACGCGCTGGTGCGCGCCATGGACAGCCTCTGGTCGCATTGTGCGCTGAATCGTGCCGACCTTTCGGCGTGAAACACAAAATCCTTTAATTCCTGTTGCCATCTGATACTATATGCGTATCAGAACACTGAGGCGTGAACGGATGCGATCGCCAAGAATCGCGCCGGAAACACGCTACTAAGGGCGGTAATCATCAGGGGCGGAATGATGAACTGGCTTGGCAGGAAGCCCGCAGAAGTAGAGCAAGCTGACGCGCGCCCCCTGGGGTTCGACGACTTTGATCTGCGCCTTGGCGACATCATGCGCGGCGAACGCGCCACGCTTGGCAAATCGCTGCTGGACGTCCAGCGCGAGCTGCATATCCGCGCGGCCTACATCACCGCGATCGAGAACGGGGACCTCTCTGCCTTCGAGGCGCAGAGCTTCGTGGCAGGCTACGTGCGGTCCTATGCCAAATACCTGAACCTGAACCCGGAATGGGCCTACGAAAAGTTCTGTGCCGAAACAGGCTTCGCCGTGCCCGACGGCATGTCCGGGATCCGCAACCCGCGCACCCCCGCCACCCCGGCGGTCAAGCAGGTGCCCGAGGGGCTGCTGACCCGCATCTCCATCACGCCCGAACCCGAACCGCTGTGGCGCCGGATCGAACCCGGCGCGCTGGGATCGGTGGCCATCCTGCTGGCGCTGATCGGCGGGCTGGGCTACGGCGCCTGGGCGATCCTGACCGAAGTGCAGCGCGTCCAGCTTGCCCCGGCCGATCAGGCGCCCGAGGTGTTGGCCGATCTGGACCCGCTGAACGCCGCCGGCACGCTGCTTTCGGCCGAAAACGACCCGAGCTTCACGCCAGCCGAGCGCCTTGGCGATGGCACCGACTCGCGGATCGCGGGAAGCCGCACCGCCGAGGGCAGCGTCAGGACGTATCGGCCGCAGGGGCTGGACGTTCCGGTGATGGAGTCGCGCGACGGTCCCATTGCCGCTATCACCCCCAGCCGCGACAGCGCGCCAGACGCGGATTTTGACAGCATCGCAGCGGCGGTCAGCGAAGCGATGAGCACCGAAGCCCCCCCCATCCAGCCCATCCAGGTGGTCGAAAACGAACCGCCGAAGGTCGAACTCCTGGCCGTGCGCCCAAGCTGGGTACGCGTGCGGTCGGCGGACGGCACCGTACTGTTCGAGAAAATCCTAGATGCCGGCGAACGCTACACCGTGCCCCAGACCGAAGCGCCCGCAAACCTGCGCGCGGGCAACTCGGGCTCGCTCTATTTCGTCATCAACGGCGAGCCGTTCGGTCCCGCCGCACCCGGTGCGCAGGTGGTCAATGATGTCGCCCTGTCGGCGGACGCGCTGCGCGAAAGCTACACGGTGGCCGATCTGGACCGCGATGCCGACCTGAATCGCCTGATCGCCGAGGCGAATACCCCAGCCAACTGACCCGGGCGCGTGTCGGAGTGTGCCACGGCACTGTTGTTGCCCGCAGGGCTCGTTGGGGTTATCTGTAAACCAGATGATACACCTCAACCCCGGTGAACCGTGATGTCGCACAACCCGATCCGCCCCTGGCGCAACATCGACCGGCGCAAGTCCCGCCAGATCATGGTCGGCAACGTGCCCGTGGGGGGCGACGCGCCGATCACCGTGCAGACCATGACCAACACCGACTCGGGCGATGCGAAGGCAACGCTCGACCAGATCATCCGCTGCGCCGAGGCCGGCGCCGATATCGTCCGCGTCTCGGCCCCCGATCAGGCGGCGACCCGCGCCTTGCGCGAGATTTGCCGCGAAAGCCCGGTGCCGATCGTCGCCGACATCCATTTCCACTACAAGCGCGCGATCGAGGCCGCCGAGGCGGGTGCGGCCTGCCTGCGCATCAACCCCGGCAACATCGGCAGCGCCGAACGCGTGCGCGAGGTGATCCGCGCCGCGCGCGATCACGGCTGTTCCATCCGTATCGGGGTCAATGCGGGCAGTCTGGAAAAGCACCTGCTGGAGAAATACGCCGAACCCTGCCCCGAGGCGATGATCGAAAGCGGGCTGGACCACATCCGCATCCTGCAGGACAACGATTTCCACGAGTTCAAGATCAGCGTGAAGGCCTCGGACGTGTTCCTCGCCGCCGCCGCCTATCAGGGGCTGGCCGACGCCACCGACGCGCCGATCCATCTGGGCATCACCGAAGCGGGCGGAATGCTCTCGGGCACGGTGAAATCCGCCATCGGGCTGGGCAATCTCCTGTGGATGGGCATCGGCGATACCATCCGTGTGAGCCTGAGCGCCGATCCGGTGGAAGAGGTCAAGGTCGGATACGAGATCCTCAAGTCCCTGGGCCTGCGCCACCGGGGCGTCAACGTGATCTCCTGCCCATCCTGCGCGCGGCAGGGGTTCGACGTGATCAAGACGGTGTCCACGCTCGAAGAGCGTCTGGCGCATGTGAAGACGCCGATGTCGCTGTCGATCATCGGCTGCGTTGTCAACGGCCCGGGCGAGGCGCTGATGACCGATATCGGCTTCACCGGCGGCGGCGCCGGGGCGGGCATGGTCTATGTGGCCGGCAAGCAGAGCCACAAGATGACCAACGACGAGATGATCGACCATATTGTCGAACTGGTCGAAAAACGCGCCGCCGAGATCGAGGCGGAAGTCGAGGCCACAACCGAGGCCGCGGAATAGTCGGAAACGCCCACCGACCCGAACGCGCCACGAACCCCGCGCAAAAGCCCAGCCACGCCAACCCGCACCGCCACG
>SKMI01000051.1 GCA_007121115.1 Paracoccaceae bacterium
GGGGGGGGGGGGGGGGCGCCGAGGGGGCGCTTCTCCGGCACCGGCCGCGGCGCGGGCGAAAGGACAATGGTGCCTGGCCCCATGGCGCCCATACGGACAGGACCATGATCGAAACGACCTTCCTCATCACCACCTTCGTCACCCTGCTGGTGGTGATCGACCCGGTCAGCCTGGCGCCGATGTTCGTGGCCCTTACCCCGGGCATGACCAACGCCCAGCGCCGCGCGGTGGCGGCGCGCGCCTGTCTGATCTCCGTCGGTCTACTGTTGGTCTTCGGCTTTTTCGGCGAGACGATCCTCGCCTTCATCGGCATTTCCATGCCCGCCTTCCAGATCGGCGGCGGAATCCTGTTGTTCCTGACCGCGCTGGACATGCTCTTCGACAGGCGCACCGCGCGGCGTGAAGGCCACGCAGATGTGGTCGAGGATCCGTCGGTGTTCCCGCTGGCCATGCCGTTGATCGCCGGGCCGGGGGCGCTGGCGGCGATGATCCTGCTGATCAACGACGCCGGGCGCGACTGGGCCGGGATCATCGCCGTCAACGCGATCATGGTCGGTGTGGTGGCGCTGTGCTTCGTGCTGTTTCTGGCCGCCGGGCTGATCGAACGGGCGCTGGGGCGCACCGGTACCATGGTAGTGACGCGGCTTCTGGGCATGTTGCTGGCCGCGCTGTCGGTGCAGTTCGTGCTCAACGGGCTGGTGGCGGTGGGGGCGTTGCCGGGCTGAGCGCAATTCAGTATACATCGGCATACAAGGCTTTGCATCGCACCCGGCTTGCTGTATGAGACGGCCAGCCGACTCACCCCCACGCGGAGGATTTCATGACCAAGATCAAGGTGGACAACCCCGTCGTCGAACTCGACGGCGACGAGATGACCCGCATCATCTGGGATTTCATCAAGCAGAAACTGATCCTGCCCTATCTGGATATCGACCTGAAATACTATGACCTCGGCATCGAGGAGCGCGACCGCACCGATGACCAGATCACCGTCGATGCCGCCAACGCGATCAAGCAATACGGCGTCGGCGTGAAATGCGCCACCATCACCCCCGATGAGGACCGGGTCGAGGAATTCGGGCTCAAGCGCATGTATCGCTCGCCCAACGGCACGATCCGCAACATCCTTGGCGGCGTGATCTTCCGCGAGCCGATCATCTGCCGCAACGTGCCCCGGCTGGTGCCGGGTTGGACGCAGCCCATCGTGGTGGGCCGTCACGCCTTCGGCGACCAGTATCGCGCCACCGATTTCCTGTTCCCCGGCAAGGGGACGCTGACGATGAAATTCGTCGGCGAGGACGGCACCGTGATCGAGAAGGAGGTCTTCCAGTCCCCCGGCGCGGGCGTGGCGATGGGGATGTACAACCTCGATGAGTCAATCCGCGATTTCGCGCGGGCCAGCATGAATTATGGCCTTGCGCGCGGCTATCCGGTCTATCTGTCGACCAAGAACACCATTCTGAAAGCCTATGACGGCCGCTTCAAGGACCTGTTCCAGAAGGTCTATGAGGAAGAGTTCGCGGACAAGTTCAAGAAGGCGGGCATCACCTATGAACACCGCCTGATCGACGACATGGTGGCCTGCGCGATGAAATGGTCCGGCGGCTATGTCTGGGCTTGCAAGAACTACGATGGCGACGTGCAGTCCGACACCGTGGCGCAGGGCTTCGGTAGCCTCGGGCTGATGACCAGCCAGTTGATGACCCCGGACGGTCAGGTGGTCGAGGCCGAGGCCGCGCATGGCACCGTGACGCGCCACTACCGCCAGCATCAGGCGGGCAAGGAGACCTCGACCAACTCCATCGCCTCGATCTTTGCCTGGACCGGCGGGCTGAAGCACCGCGCCAAGCTCGATGACAACGCCGCGTTGCTGAACTTCGCCGAGACGCTCGAGAAGGTGACGGTCCAGACGGTCGAGGACGGTTTCATGACCAAGGACCTGGCCCTGCTGGTCGGCCCGGATCAGAAGTGGCTCACCACCATGGGCTACCTGGAAAAGGTGGACGGGTATCTGAACAAGGCGCTGGCGGGCTGATCCGCCAGAGAGCCGGAACGGAAGCGGGGGGCCGATGCGCCCCCCGTTTTGGTTTGCAGGCCCGTCCGCCCCCCGAGGCTGCAAAAGCCTTGCCAGCCGCGCCGTCACCGTGGTTTTCTAGGGGATCGCTGACATCGGGGTGGCCGGGTGCTGATCGACTTCGCGATCTATGCGGTGCTCGGCGCCGTGGTGGTTGGCGCGGTGCTGTTCATCGCCCGCGGCGGGCGGCGCCCGTTCCGGGCCGGGCTGGACCGGCTGGTGGCGCAGCACGGCTGGGTTCTGGACGAAGAGGACGGCCACAGCACCGGCCGCATCGCCCTGCGCCTGACCCCGGGCGATGGCGCGGGCTGGTCGGTGACGCTGCGCGAGAGCACGCGCCGCAGCCCCGGGCGCAGCGACGTGCGGCGCACCCTGGCGGCCCGGTTTCACAGCCCCACGCCGCACTGGCCCGACGGCTGGCTGGCGATTGTCCCGCGCGCGTCGGACAGGATCACCGCCGGGGCCACGTCGCTGGCGGCATTCGTCGGCGCGCCCCTCGATATGGAGGATATTCGGTCCATGCGGCTGGGGTCGGTGCTGCCCGAGGCCGCGCTGGAAACCCCCGCGCGCCCGGTTACGCTGACGGGTCTGCCGGAAGGCTATGAGGCATTGCTCGCCGGACCGGCGACGGCACCGCCACCGGAGCTGGATGTCAGCGCGCTGGCGGCAGTGCTGCAAAGCTGGCACGGTTCGTCCAGGCGCGGGCATGCGCGGCTTGAACTTGCGCTGGGGCCGGACGGTTTGCGGGTCGCATCGGCCCTGCCGGTGCATCCACTGACCCCGGCGGCACCCGTGCTGGAGCGGCTGATCGCCCGGTCACTGGACCTGCGCGCCGCGATGCTGAAGGCGCAGGGGTCGGGCGAAGGGTGAAAGGGGTGACGGGTCGTCCCTTCGGCGTTCCCGCCCTCCGTCACCCCCGGGAAAAGCGCCCGCTTGCGGCGTGCCCCAC
>SKMI01000284.1 GCA_007121115.1 Paracoccaceae bacterium
CTGTCCCCGCACGAGGGTGCGGGGACCACTGGGACCCCGTTTCACCGCAGATAGAAACCCGCTGATGCGGCCGCCCGCGCAGGCGACCGGGCCGGAGGTGGTCTCAGGCGCCGATCTGGGGCCCGGGGCAGAACATCGGATCGGGGCTCTGCTCGACCTCGTAGAGTTCCTCGCCCGGGACATCGTCGATGAAGCGGGCGCGCAAGCCCTCGTCGGTCATCCAGAAATACCAGCAATGCGTGCGCGGGTCGTCCTCGTAGGCGAAACAGATCTGGTCCTCATAGGGGAACCAGACGCCATCACGGCATTCTTCGCCGATGAAGGCCCAGAGCACGCGGCGGCCTTCCTTGAACTGCTCGACCCCGTAGGGCACGCCGTGCAGCCCGAAGGTCAGGGTGCGGCCGGTGACGTAGGATTCGAACTCCTCGGCGCTCATCGGGGTCTCATCGGCACTGACGACGGGGGCGGCGATTACAGCGGCCAGAAGGGCAAGCGCGGCGAGGGGTTTGTGGAACATGGGCACTCCGGAAGGATCGCGCGAAACCTGCCACATCTCAAGTGGCAGGGCCAGTCACGGGCTGGTCATCGCTGCGGGCCGCATCGCTGGTCCGCGCCCATTCCAGCACGCGGTCCACGCGCTTGTCCATCAGCCGGAACCACAGGGGCGGCCAGAGCGCGACAATCCCCATGGCCGGCAGCGACCACGGCAGGACCGGCATTTCTTCGGGAAGGCGCAGGGCGGGATACGGGCGGCCGGGGTTGGCGTGATGGTCCGAGTGGCGCGGCGCGTTGACCATCATGTGCGAGGAAAACCAGTGCGGGGTGTTCCACGAATGATGGATGGTCTGCGGCTCGTAGCGGCCATCGGGCAGACGTCGTCGCTCCAGCCCGTAGTGCTGCAGGTAATCGACCATGGCCAGTTGCGTCTGCGCGTAGAACGACAGCCCCAGCCACGCCGCCACCCCTGCCCAGCCAAACGCCGCCCAGGCCAGCGCCAGGAACCCCAGCGCGCCGCCGACATAGGCGATATACGGGTTGGTCCAGGCCGGGCGCCCGGCGCGGGCGGCGCGGTCGCGTTCCACCCGGAAACCCTGAATGAAGCTGCCGGTCCAGCCGCGTGCGAAATTGCGGTAGAAACTCATACCTTTGCGCGGGAAATTCGGGTCCTGCGGCGTACCCACATGGACGTGGTGCAACAGCCGGTGCGCGGTGGTGTGGTGGCCATAGAGCATGGAGGTATAGACCCACTGTCCCAGCCCGAAGAGCCACCGGCTCCCGCGGTGAATCAGTTCATGCGCGTTCGAATTGCTGACCTGCCCGAAAAACAGCCCGAAGCCGAAGAAGGCCGCCAGGCGTTCCGCCCCGCTCAAGCCCGTCACCCCCGCCACCGCCGCCGCGCCCAGCGGCATCAGCGCCAGATGCGCCACGGCGAGCGTGGCCGAAAGCGCATCGGCGGCGGGAAACTCGCTGCCCGGCGCGCCTTCGCGGCTGGCGACCTTGAGGATCTGGTCCAGCCCGAGGGCAAAGAAGGACATGTAGAGCGCGGCGGCCCAGATCCACACGCCGCCGCTGACGCCGCCGATGGCCAGAAGCGCCACCGGCGCAAGCGTGGCAAGGGCGAAGGGCTGGATGTAGTGGCGCATGGGCGGGACGGTGGCGGCTGCGGTTCCGCTCCAATCTAGCAGGTTTGGGCCGCCCGTCACGCGCCGCGGCGTCGCAGCCGGGGATGGCGGGGCGCGCGGCGCAGCGCTAGGCTGCGCCGGACTGTGCAGAGAGGGACACAAAATGGCCGACAAGATCACCGCGCTGGACCTGCCGCCCGCCGACCCGATGCCGGAGCGGACGCAGAGATACCTGGACAAATGCACCGAGAAGCTGGGCTTCGTGCCCAACGTGCTGCGCGCCTACAGCTTCGATGTGGCCAAGTTCGATGCTTTCGTGGCCATGTACAACGACCTGATGCTGGGCGAGAGCGGGTTGAGCAAGCTGGAGCGCGAGATGATCGCCGTGGTTGTCTCTTCCATCAACCGCTGCTGGTATTGCCAGGTCGCTCACGGCGCCGCGGTGCGCGAACTGTCGGGCGACCCGGCGCTGGGCGAGGCGATGGTGATGAACTACCGCGCCGCACCGCTGGACGCGCGCAGCCGCACTATGCTGGATTTCGCCGCGCTGGTGACCGAAGCGAGCGCCAAGGTGACCGAGGCCGACCGCCAGGCCCTGCGCGGCCACGGATTCAGCGACCGCGACATCTTCGACATCGTGGCGGTGGTGGGGTTCTTTTCCATGTCGAACCGGGTCGCCTCGGCCATCGGGATGGAGCCGAACCCGGTCTATCACGGCATGGCGCGCTGAACGATGTTGACCGAGGAAGCGCCCCGCCCGCCCTCCCCCCACTTCTTGTTTCGGGGCGCTTCGGGGGCGCTGCCCAACGCAAGCGTCGGGCAGGCAACATGCAGACGCGGCTTGCGGATTTCAGCGCTGGATGCTCTCCAGATAGGCGGTGAGTGCCACCACCCTTTCGGGAACCATGCGCCCGGCCCCGGGGCCAAGGTCAACATGCATCAGCCGACCCGTCATCAGGTGACTCATGTCCGGCATCGCTTCGCTGTCCACATGCACCGTCAGCCCGCGCGCGTAGCCATCCAGCCGGTCCAGCACCGCGCGGCGCGGGAATCCCCCTTCACGTTCGGCTATGCCCGTCAGGTCCGGCCCGCCGGGGCCGCCCTGCCCGCCGTCGCCGTGGCACCCGACGCAATTCTCGGAAAACAGCCGGGATCCGGCAGCGGGACCGGCGAAGGGGTTGCAGGCCGCCAGCGCACCCAGCGCCGTCACGGCCAGAACAGAGCGGAGCAGTCGGCGTGTCACAGGGACCCTCGCATTGCCTCGGTTGCATATGCGACATTCATGCCACGTCCGCGCCGCCGCGCCAAGCCTTTCCGCAGCCGGACCCTTCAGCAGTTCGGCACGCTCACCGCCAGCCCACCCAGCGCGGTTTCCTTGTACTTCTCGGACATGTCGGCACCGGTCTGGCGCATCGCCTCGATGCAGTTGTCCAGCGGCATGAAATGCGTGCCGTCCCCGCGCAAGGCGAGTGACGCAGCCGAAACCGCCTTGATCGCACCCAGTCCGTTGCGTTCTATGCAGGGCACCTGCACCAGTCCCTTCACCGGGTCGCAGGTCATGCCCAGATGGTGCTCAAGCGCGATCTCGGCTGCGTTTTCCACCTGTTCGGGGGTGCCGCCCAGCACCGCCGCCAACCCGGCGGCGGCCATGGCCGAGGCCGCGCCGACCTCGGCCTGGCAGCCGCATTCGGCGCCCGAGATACTGGCGTTATGCTTGATCAGCCCGCCGATGGCGGCGGCGGTCAGCAGGAAGTCGCCCACCTGCGCCTCGCGCGCGCCGGGGACATGGTCCAGCCAGTAGCGGATGGTGGCGGGCACCACCCCGGCGGCGCCATTGGTCGGCGCCGTGACCACCTGCCCGCCGGCGGCGTTTTCCTCGTTCACCGCCATGGCGTAGACGCTGATCCAGTCGTTGATCACATGCGGCGGGGTGACGTTCAGCCCGCGCTCGGCCTCCAGCGCGGCGCGGATGCCCGGGGCGCGACGACGCACGTTCAGCCCGCCGGGCAGCGTGCCTTCGGTCGCCAGCCCACGGTCGATGCAGGCGGTCATCGCCGCCCAGAGGCGCACGATCCCTGCATCCAGCTCGGACGGCGCGCGCAGGGCCAGTTCGTTGGCGCGCTTCATCTCGGCGATGCTGCGGCCGCTGGCGCGTGCCATCTCCAGCATCTGCGCGGCACTTTCGAACGGATAGGGGAACGTGGCTTCGGGCGCGGGGGGCGGGGCGCCCATTTCGGCCTCGGTCACCACGAAACCGCCGCCAATGGAGTAATAGGTCTCGGCGGCGATCACGTCGCCCTGGGCATCAGTGGCGCGCAGCACCAGCGCATTGGCGTGACCCGGCAACGGTGCCCCGTAGTCGAATTCCAGATCGCGGGCGGGGTCGAAGCGGAGCCGTCCAAGCCCCTCGACCTCGATGGCACTGCTGTCCCGAATCTCAGCCAGCGCTGCCTCGGCACGGGTGGCGTCATAGTCTTCGGGGCGAAATCCGGCCAGGCCCAGGATCACCGCACGGTCGGTGGCGTGCCCCACCCCGGTAAAGGCGAGCGAGCCATGCAGCGTGGCGCGCAGCCCGGCCACGCCGAAGGGCTGGGCACGCAGATGGTCCAGAAACCGCGCCGCCGCCACCATCGGCCCCATGGTGTGCGATGACGACGGGCCGATGCCCACCTTGAACATGTCGAAAACCGAAAGGAACATGCCGCGCTCCAGTGCTATATCCACGCCCGATCTAGGCGATCGCGATCGCGCCCACATGGCCGCAGGCGACACGATGCGATGCAAAACGGACAGCCGCAATCACGCGCATGTTCTCCGGCAAGGCACGAAACGCTCCTTTCCCTGCGGCGGTGCAGCGGTTACACTGTCGACGCCATGGGCTTTTCGCCCGGGCTTCAGGCATGCCCCGTGTCAGTATGTCGCCACAGAGCGACCGGCGGGGCGGAGGGTGCGAGCGGTATGACAGTTTCACGGATCGCTGGGTATTTGGCCGGGGCGCTGCTGGTGATGGCGCTGACGGGTTGCGCCGATGGCTTCGGCAGCGGTGATGGCACGGAGCCCCGCGTGTCACCGGCGGCCACAGGCGCGGCAGTGGAGCGCGATGTCGAGGCGCCCGAGGTCTTCGAGCGTGCGGATCGCGGGCTCTGGGACGGGCGGCCCTCCCTCGGCGGGGTCTGGGTGGCGCACCCGGATGCCGACGACCCGGAGCGGGTGATCATCCGCAACCCCGAGAGCGGCAAGGAGGTTGTCGGCGCGCTGTTTCGGCGCGAGCGGGAGAATCCAGGTCCCGCATTCCAGGTCTCGTCCGATGCGGCCTCGGCGCTGGACATGCTGGCGGGCAGCCCTGTGGAACTGCGCGTAACCGCGCTGCGCACGCAGGAGGTGCCCGCGGCGCCCGACCCGGCCGCGCCGCCCCCAGACCAGACCGCAGACCAGACCGAGTTGGCCGACGATGACGCCAGCGACGCGGACCCAACCCCTGGTGCCGAGGCGATGGCCGCCGTGGCCGCCACCGATGACGGCGCCACACCGCGCCAAGCCGCAGAAGACACCGCCGCCGCAGCGCCCCCGCAGCAGGAACGTCGCCGCTTCTGGCCATTCGGGCGGCGCAGCGACCCGGCGCCCGCAGCCGCGCCCGAAATCTCTGCGACACCCCTCGGCGACCCCGCAGCCGAGGCCGCGCCGCCTGCCCCAGCCCAAGCCGCCGAAGCGCCCCCTGCAATCGACCGGGGGTTCATCCAGCTTGGCATCTTCAGCGTCGAAGAGAACGCCGACCGCGCAGTGCGGCTGGCGCGTGAGGCGGGCCTTGTGGCGCGCAGCATCGAAGGGCAGAGCGCGGGCAACCGATTCTGGCGTGTCACCGTCGGCCCTGCCGCCACCAACGCCGAGCGTGACCGGCTGCTTGCGAGGGTGCGCGATCTGGGCTTTACTGACGCCTATGCGGTGTCGCGCTGACGGCGCGGCGCAGGATCCGGAAAACCACGCAGCGGCACCCGCGCAGCCGCTCTATCACGCGCAACATCAGACAGGGGTAAGGGGCGCATGTATCGCTTGATCATCGGGTTCGTGGCCGGGCTGCTGGTCGCCTTTTCATTGTGTGGCGGCGATGCGCGCGCGCAGACCGGGTTCGAGACCCGCGCCACCGCGGCCTATGTGATCGACCTGAACTCGGGCACGGTGCTCCTAGACAAGAACTCGGACGAGCCACTGCCCCCGGCCTCGATGTCCAAGCTGATGACGCTGACCATGCTGTTCGAGGCGATCGAGGACGGGCGCATGACGCTGGACACGCCTTTTACCGTGTCCGAACGCGCGCACCGGATGGGCGGGTCGCGCATGTTTCTGGAAACCCGCCATCGCCCCACCGCCGAGGACCTGATCCGCGGCATCGCCGTGCTTTCAGGGAATGACGCCACCGTGGTCGTCGCCGAAGGGCTGGCCGGGACCGAGGAAGCCTTTGCCACCATGGCCACAAGGCGGGCGCGCGATCTGGGCATGGAAAACACCACCATCGCCAATTCCTCGGGCTGGCCGCACCCGGAACATCGCATGTCCATGCGTGACCTGGCGATTCTCGCCGAACACATGATCACCGAATACCCGCAATTCTACCCCTATCTCTCGGAACCCGAGTTCACCTGGAACAACATCACCCAGTCCAACCGCGTGCCGCTGCTGGGCGCGGGCGTGGGGCTTGACGGGCTGAAGACCGGCTTCACATCGGAAGCGGGTTACAGCCTGACCGGGTCGGCGCAGCAGGGCGACCGGCGCATCATCTTCGCCTTTTCGGGCCTTGGCAGCGAGCGGGAGCGTATCGAGGAAGCCGAGCGCATCATCAACTGGGCCTTCCGCCAGTTCACCGAGGCCACCGTGGCGCGCGCCGGAGCCACCCTGGCCGAGGCCGAGGTCTGGATGGGCGAGGACGCGACCGTGGCCCTGACCCTGGCCGAGGATCTGCGCATCCTGATCCCCGCCATAGCCCAGCGCGACGTCAGCGCCGAAGCCGTCTTCGACACCCCGGTGCCAGCCCCTATCCAAGCCGGGCAGGAAGTGGGCGAACTGGTGGTGCGCGTCCCGGACATGGAAGACCGCCGCGTGCCGCTGGTCGCCGCCACGGGCGTTGCCGAAGGCGGCTTCCTGACCCGCCTGCAGGCCGCCGCCACCGTGCTGATGCGCGATCTGCGGAGGGGCCAGGCGGGCGAGCCTGTGGCCACGCAGTGAGCGACTGGGCGCATGCGGACCCCACCGGCGGGCGCGGGCTGTTCCTGAGCTTCGAAGGGATCGACGGGTCAGGCAAGTCCACGCAGGCGCGGCTTCTGGCCGAGGCGCTGCGCGGGCGCGGGCGCGAGGTGGTGCTGACCCGCGAACCCGGCGGCGCGCCCGGCGCCGAACAGATCCGCCGCCTGCTGGTCGAAGGCGACGGCGGGCGCTGGTCGCCGGAGACCGAGATCCTGCTCTTCAACGCCGCGCGCCGCGACCATCTGGAACGTACCATCCGGCCCGCGCTGGATGCCGGGAAGGTGGTGATCTGCGACCGCTTCGCCGATTCGACCCGCGTCTATCAGGGCGCGGTGCGGGCGCAGTTACGCGGGCTGGTGGACCAGTTGCACCGGCTGATGATCGGGGTGGAGCCGGACCTGACCCTGATCCTCGATACCGATCCGGAACTGGCCCTGCGCCGGGGTCTGGCGCGCGGCGGGGCCGAGGACCGGTTCGAAGGCTTCGGCCCCGGCTTCGCGCAACGCCTGCGCACCGGATTTCTGGAACTGGCGCGGGATTATCCGCAACGCTGCCGGGTGCTGGACGGCAACCGCCCCGTCGATGTGCTGGGCGCCGAGGTGCTGGCGGTGGTGGAACGCGCGCTTGCGGGCAAGGTGCGCCCGTGACCGACCCCGCCGACCAGCCCCAGCCCGACCAGACCCCCGGCGCGCCGCACCCGCGCGAAGCGGCGCAGCTTTTCGGCCATGACGCGGCCGAGGCCGCTTTTCTGGACGCCTTCAAAGCAGGCCGCCTGCACCATGGCTGGCTGATCGCCGGGCCGCAGGGGGTGGGCAAGGCGACGCTCGCGTGGCGCATCGCGCGGTTCCTGCTGGCGCAACCCCGGGGTGATCCGGGCATGTTCGCCGCTGCCCCGCCGACCTCGCTCGACGTGCCCGCCGCCGACCCCGCGCATGCGCTGGTGGCCGCCGGGGCGCATCCGGGGCTGTTGGTGATCCGGCGCGGCTATGACCTCAAGCGCAAGCGCCTGCGGCAGGTGATCACGGTCGAGGAAACCCGCCGCCTGCACCGCTTCTTCGGCACCCATGCGACCGAGGGCGGCTGGCGCGTGGTGATCGTCGATGCCGCCGACGAGATGAACGTGAACGCGGCCAACGCGCTCTTGAAGGCGCTGGAGGAACCGCCCGCGCGGGCGCTCCTGCTTCTGGTCGCGCACCGCCCTTCGGCGCTGCTGCCCACCATCCGCTCGCGCTGCCGGATGCTGCCGCTGGCGCCCCTGCACCCGGCCGACATGGCGGGTGCGCTGGCGCAGGCCGGGTTCGATCCGGGCGAGGACGCGGCGGCGGTGGCGGCGCTCTCCGGCGGCTCGGTCGGCGCAGCGGTGCGACTGATGGCCGAGGACGGCGTGAAGCTTTACGCCGAGGTGAACGCGGTGCTGGGCGCCGCCCCGCGCATCGACCGCGCGCGACTCTTGAGACTGGCGCGCGACAATGCCGGGCGCGATGGCGACGGGCGGTTCGAACTGCTGGTGCGCCTGATCGAGATGTGGCTGGCGCGGCTGGCCCGCAGCGGTGTCACCGGCCCGTCCACGCCCGAGGCCGCCAAGGGCGAGGCCGATACGCTTGCCCGACTCTCTCCCGACCCGCGCGCCGCGCGCGCCTGGGCCGAAGCCGCAGCCACGCTGCTGCCCCGAGTGCGGCAGGGCCGGGCGCTGAACCTTGACCCTGCCGGGCTGGTGCTGGATACGGGGCTCAAGATTGAAGGCGTGGCGCAGGGCATCCTGCGCCAGACCGCCTGACGCCCCAACCCGGACGCCTCATGACATCCGACACCCCGCCCGCCATCGTCGACAGCCACTGCCATCTGGATTTCCCGCAACTGGCCGAGGATCTGGACCAGGTGATCGCCCGCGCCCGCGCCGCCGGAGTCACGCGCATGGTGACCATCTGCACGAAGCTGCGCGCCCTGCCGCAGGTGCAGGCCATCGCCGAGGCCCATGACGGCATCTACTTCGCCGCCGGCACGCACCCCATGAGCGTGGCCGATGAACCCATGGTCAGCGTCGATGACCTGCTGGTCGTGGCGACGCACCCCAAGTGCGTTGGCATCGGGGAGAGCGGGCTGGACTACCATTACACCGCGGAAAGCGGGCAAGTGCAGCAGGACAGCCTGCGCATCCATTGCGCGGCGGCGCGCGAAAGCGGGTTGCCGCTGATCATCCACGCCCGCGACGCCGACGACGACATGGCCCGTATCCTGTCCGAGGAACACGCCAAGGGCGCCTTTGGCTGCGTCATGCACTGCTACAGTTCCGGCGAGGAACTGGCGCGGGTGGCGCTGGATCTGGGTTTCTACCTGTCCATGTCCGGCATCGCCGCCTTCCCGCGCAGCGACGCCCTGCGCGCGATCTTCGCCGCCGCCCCCGTGGACCGCATCCTGGTGGAGACCGACGCCCCCTACCTGGCCCCGCCCCCCTATCGGGGCAAGCGCAACGAACCGGCGTATACTGTACACACGGCGCAGGTGGGGGCCGAGCTTTTCGGGCTGGACTATGCGGAGTTCGCGCGGATCACCTCGGAAAATTTCGACCGGCTGTTCACCAAGGCCGCCGCATGAGCGCCGAATTACGCCTGACGATCCTGGGCTGCGGGTCCTCGGGCGGGGTGCCACGGCTCGGTGGGCTGTGGGGCGATTGCGACCCTGAAGAGCCGCGCAACATCCGTCGGCGCTGTTCGCTGCTGGTCGAGCGGATCACCGATTTCGGCACCACGCGGGTGCTGATCGACACCTCGCCCGACATGCGCGCGCAGCTTCTGGACGCGGGGGTGGGGCGGCTGGATGCGGTGATCTACACCCATGCGCACGCCGATCACGTCCACGGGATCGACGATCTGCGCATGATCGTCTTCAACACCGGCCAACGCCTGCCGGTCTGGGCCGACGGCCCCACGCAGGAGGCGCTTTTCGCCCGCTTCGGCTACGCCTTCATCCAGCCCAAGGA
The DNA here is from genome assembly GCA_007121115.1 of Paracoccaceae bacterium. Lineage (GTDB taxonomy): Bacteria > Pseudomonadota > Alphaproteobacteria > Rhodobacterales > Rhodobacteraceae > Rhabdonatronobacter. The sequence continues at coordinate 9,841 of SKMI01000284.1, forward strand.
TTCGCCCTACCCGCCGATCCTGGAAATGAACACCATCGCGGGCGAGGTGCGGGTCGGCGGCAAGGGTGGCGACATCCGCTTCCAGCCGCTGCCCGTCAACCACGGCACCATCGACGCGCTGGGCTTCCGGATCGGCAATGTCGCCTATGTCCCCGATGCCGCGGCGATCCCCGAGGCGACATGGCCCGCGCTGATGGGGTTGGACTGCTGGATCGTCGATGCCCTGCGCCGCCGACCCCATCCCACCCACGCGCATCTGGAGATGACGCTGGAGTGGATCGCCCGCGCGCAGCCCGCCCGCGCGGTGCTGACCAACATGCACGTGGACCTGGACTACGCCACCGTGCGTGATGAAACCCCCGACCACGTGGTGCCCGCCCATGACGGCATGGTGCTGCGCTTTCCGGACTAGGGCGCGATGCAGGCGCTGGCGTCGGTCATCCTGCCGGTGTTTCTGGTCATCGGCTTCGGCTACGTGGTGCGCTGGCGCGACCTGATCCGCGACGAACACGTGGACGGCCTGATGCTGTTCACCCAGAATTTCGCTATCCCCTGCATGCTGTTCGTGGCCATCGCGCGGCTGGATCTGGGTGCAAGTTTCGAGTGGCGGCTTTTGGTCAGCTTCTACACCGGCGCGCTGGTGGGGTTCGCTGCCGGAGTCATCGGCGCGCGGCTGCTGTTCAAGCGCGACTGGGAAGACAGCATCGCCATCGGTTTCATCTGCCTGTTCTCGAATTCCGTGCTGCTGGGCCTGCCGATCACCGAACGCGCCTACGGCGCCGAGGCGCTGGCCCCGAACTACGCCATCATCGCGCTGCATTCGCCGATCTGCTACGCGGTGGGGATCACGGCGATGGAAGTGGTGCGCAACCGTGGCGTGGGCGTGGCGGCCACCGCAGGGCGGGCGCTGACGGCGATGTTCCGCAACGCGCTGGTCATCGGCATCGGGCTGGGGTTCGTGGTCAACCTCGGCGGCATCCCGCTACCACAGGTGCTGGACGATGCGCTCGACCTGATGGTGCGCGCGGCCATCCCGGCGGCGCTCTTCGGGCTGGGGGGCGTGCTCTATCGCTACCGCCCTGACGGCGACTGGCGCACCATCGGCTTCGCGGTGGCGGTGTCGCTGCTGCTGCACCCGGCGATCGTCTGGGCCATGGGGCGCGGGCTGGCGCTGGAGCCGGGGCCGTTCAACTCGGCGGTGATCACGGCAGCCATGGCGCCGGGGGTCAACGCCTATGTCTTCGCCAACATGTATGGCCGCGCGCGCCGGGTGGCGGCGTCCAGCGTGCTTCTGGGCACGGCGCTTTGTGCGCTGTCGGGCTGGGTCTGGCTGGAGCTGCTGGGCTGAAACCGAAACCAGCGCGCGCTTGCGCGCGCAGCGCCCCCGAAGCGCC